>JBBITS010000234.1:3412-3655 GCA_037440665.1 Chloroflexota bacterium | reverse complement strand
ACTCCGTTGATCTCGGCGCTCTCGCCGAGTACCGCCGCGGCGGGCTGCCCGAAAACGTCCCCGCGTCGTTCGTGCAGGGCCTGGTGGCCGTCCTTCTGCGTCTCACCGGGCAGCATGACGTGCCGCCGCCCATGGCCCATCCCGCGCGCTGGGGTTCGGTGGGCCTTTTAACGAGCCACGCACTCATCCTGCAGTACCTGGCCCGCAATCCCGACGCTACGATCCGCGAGATCGGAGACGCCG
>JBBITS010000234.1:0-3394 GCA_037440665.1 Chloroflexota bacterium | reverse complement strand
GCGTCCTCCGTCCTCCTCGCCCTGCGCGAAGAAGGCATCGTCGCCCATATCCGGGAAGGGCGTCGTAACCGCTACTCCATCAACCACAACGCGCTGCGCGCGTTTTCCCGCTGGTCGCCGGGCCCCTGGCCCCTTCCCGTAGAGTTGCGTGAGATGGCCATCGCGGGCCTTCAGGCGCTCGCCGCGGGCGCTGCCAAGGCCGCAGACGAGGCCGCCCAGGCCGAACCCATCGCCTCGGCTCGTGTGACGCGCCTTCCGGCCGGCAGACGCGGCGCCTGAGGCGCTTGCCGTCTGGAGAGAGCCATCAGGCCGCCCGCGCCTCGCCTTCTTCGACGGGCAGAGACCTCGTCAGCTCGCCCCGCTCGTACAGCCTCGAGAGAGCCTGCGCCACGCGCGGATTGAACTGTGTCCCGGCGTGAGCCACGATCTCGCGCACGGCCTCGCCAGATGACATCCCGGCGCGGTACGGACGCGCGCTGGTCATGGCGTCGAAGGCGTCGGCCACGGCGACGATGGTCGCGGCTTCAGGTATCTCTTCTTCTCTTAAGCCTCTGGGGTAGCCGCCGCCGTCCCATCGCTCATGGTGGCAGCGGGCGACGGCCTCGGCCAGCTCGAAGCCCTGGCGGCCGGCCAGCAGTTCGCTGCCCCAGATGGTGTGCCGCTTCATGACGTCCCACGCCTCGGGCGTCAGCTTGCCCGTACTGGCCAGCACGTCGTCAGGCACGCGGAGCTTCCCGATGTCGTGCAGCACCGACGCGAGGCCAAGCTGCGCGGCCTGGCCGGCGTCATAGCCCATCTCTCGCGCCAGCAGCTCGGTGAGGGCGCGCAGGTTCTGCAGATGGCGCCCCGTGACATGGTCGCGGGCTTCGGCGGCGGCGGCCAGCATCATCACCGTCTCCTCCCGCGCTCGCTCCAGACGCTCCGACGTCGACTGGAGCTGATCGACCAACGACGCCGTGCGCACGATGGACGTCACCTGGATCGCGACGGTCAGCAGGAACTGCGCGTCGCGCGGCCCGAACGCCGCCTCCTGTCTGCTGGCGATGGAAAGCATGCCCACAAGCTGTCCTTCCCACAGCATGGGCGCGGCCAGCGCGGAGCGCATACCCGCCGCACGCAGGAGTCGCCGCTGCTCCTCCGTCAGCCGCTCGTCGTGTGCGGGATCGTCGAGGATTACGGGCCGCCGCGTCTCGGCCAGGGCTCTGATGATGGGCGTGTCATCCAGCGTCCGCCGCTGCTCGGCTGTCCAGGCCTCGGTTAGCTCATCGGGAAGACGCGCAAACGTGGTCTGAGCGCGATCCCAGGCATCGCCGCTGTCGAACATCCGGAAGTTCACAGCGTCGTAGCCCGCCCCCACCGACAGGCGATGGGCGACCATGCGCAGCTTGTCGTCAAGCCGCCCGGGCGAGGTCAGGAGAGGCACCAGTTCGCCCACCATTTGAGCGGCGCGCTCGCTTCCCAGCCTGGGCGTGGGCGACAGCGCGCCCGCCGTCACCGGGCGCTGCCGACGGGCCGCGTACAGGGCGCTGTCCGACAGCTTGATGAGGTCCGTGACGGAATCGGCTTCCTCAGGATACACGGCGAGCCCCACGGTCGCGGCCACGGGAATGCGCGCGCCCGACTCCGGGTCTTTCAGGGCGATCTTGGTCAATTCCTCGCTGACCGCCCGCCGGTAGCCTTCTGCCTCCTCCCGGCCCGCTCCGCGCAGGATGGCGATGAACTCGTCGCCGCCGTAGCGTCCGACAACGGCGCCGTCGACGCTCAGCGCCTGTCCCGTGGCTACGAGCACGGCGTCGCCCGCCTGATGGCCATAGGTGTCGTTGACGGCCTTCATCCCGTCCACGTCAATCATGGCCACGGCGAACCGGGTGGTCTCCCTTGGCCGGGAAACAAGGCGACGCAGCTCCTCGGTGACGCCTCTGTGGTTGAGCAAGCTGGTGAGCGGATCGCGGCGCGCGTGTTCGCGCAGCACTTCCTCGGCCTGCTTCCGCTCGGTGATGTCGATGTGCGAGAGGACAGCGCCGCCTTGGGCGGAGGCCAGCGGCGTGGCTACCAGCATGAACCAGCGCTTCGCCGACCGAGCGTGGATTGGATACTCTAGCGTGTAGCTCGGGCGGGCACCGTCCAGCACTTCGCCGATACCGGCGAGCGCGGCCTGCGCGTAGCGCGCGCCCTTGCCACTAGCGCTGCGGCAAACGTCCAGGTAGTTCACGCCGACGCCGGTCGCCCATCCCGGCCCGGCGTTCTCACGCGCAAAGCGCTCCCACGCCTCGTTGACGGCGACGATGACGCCGTCCCGGTCCAGCACGGCGATGTGCGCCGTGAGCGATCCCAGCACTGCACGGCTGAACTCCTCGCTGTCGCGTAGCGCCCGGTTGGCGTCCTCCAGCAGCGCGGCGCTCTCTTCCAGCTCCCCGGCTCTGGCCGTCAGGGCGCGGTGCATCGTCTGCAACTGGCCGGCCATGGCGTTGAACTCGCGCGCCGCGAGGCCGACCTCGTCGCCGGCGTCGATGTCGAGCCGGAAATCCAGGTCGCCGCGCCGCAGCCGGGATGCGCCCTCGGCGAGCGCGCCCAGAGGCCGAGCGAGGCGGGCCAGAACGAACCACCAGCCGGCGCCCGCGATCACCATCCCCACGACGCCGAGGATGATCACAGTGCGCTGGAGCGTGGCCACCTCAGCGGTGAACTCCTCCTCGTACGCGCTGACTACGTTCTCTGTGGCGACGAGCAGCGCAGGCGCCGATGCGCGGATGTTGCCCAGCAACATGGCGAACCTGACGCTGTCCGGAGACGCGGTCTGGAGGAGCTGGATGTCTTCGAACGCCGGCGCCCACATGGTGGCGAGCAGCGCCAGATCGTCCTCCACGCCGTCCGGGGGACCTGGAATGCTCCGCGCCGTACTGCCTTGCTGGAGGTTGCGCAGAACAGCATCGTACTCGGCTGCGGTGGCGCTAAGGGCAGGAACCATCTCTATGGAGCCGCGCTCAACGGCATGCCATTCCACGCTCATCTGCTTCAGGAGCATGCGCTGCCGTCCGGCGAGGTTTATCACCCTGCCGTCGGCCTCCTGTTGCTCAAGGTGTTGGAAGGTGACGTAGGTGCTGGCGGCGAAGAGGCCGCCGAGCAGCAGCAGCAGGGCGGCCATGCGCCCTACGACACTGCTAAATAGCCAGCGCAGCCCTCGACGCGCAGCGCCCATCTCGCCTTCCTCCGCCGGTGGCTATCGGCCTTCGAAGCACTGACGCCGGTGCTCCGCTTCACACCGGCGCTCCTGATCAGGTTGTCGGCCATCTGGCTGGCCAATTGAAGCCCAATTACCCCTTATATGGTCGCCTCCAGCCAGCCCGAACGGCCGTTCGCAGTTCTTCGCGCCTCCGCGAGCCTCAGGGGCGTC
>JBBITS010000233.1:0-3686 GCA_037440665.1 Chloroflexota bacterium | reverse complement strand
TGGAAACCGCAGGGACTGCCCGCCGGAATTTACAGCAGTCTAGAGACGCGACCGTTCGAAGGCTGCCGTCCGCGTCGGGCGACGGGTGGCAAGGGGATGCTGTGCGAGCGGATGATACACGAGGCCGTTTCGTTCGGTCCAACGCGCGTGGCCGGAAAGTGAATGGGGGACCATTCTGTGCCGATACTGAGGTTGAGGATCCTCGGACCCTGGAGGTCGCCATGCACGAAGGGGAGGCAACCGCCTCGAACCTGGATGCGGAGCCGCAGACGGCAACCCCGGAAGGGGAGGACTGGAGGGCCAGCGCCGCCGCCATCGAGGCTCGAATCGGCGAAGCCGTCAAAGCTATTGAGTCGTTGCGGGCGCTGCTGAGCGATCTGGCGCCGGCTTTCCGGCAGATCGCAGCCCTCGACGAGGCCCTGCGCAGCCTGGCGATGTCGGCGCGCACTCCTTCCGCGCCGCCGCGCCTCCGGGCCGTCGAGGCGCCGGCCCCGTCCGCGCCCGCTGCCGCTCCGGAGCCTGAGGCGCCCGCCGACGAGCGTGACGACAAGGCCCGCGCCGACTTCCGCCGCCTCGTCGAGCAGACGAAGGCCGAGGTATTCGGCGTTACGGCCATGCCGAGGACTTACCATCTGACGTTCGAGGACCGCACGCACTCGGTGGACCTCATACCGCTGCGCAAGGCGCTGGACACTATTCCCGAACTCACTGAGGTCACGCTGCAGCGGTACAGCGAAGGCAACGCCACCGTATCGGTGCGAAGCGACGGCGATCTGTCGCTGGCCCGGCTGGAAGACGCCGTTCGCGAGGCCACCGGACGCGGCTGTCAGGCGGAGAACATCGACGAGTTCACTGTCCTGGTGTCGTTGCTTGAGGAGCGTGCCGGGGCATGAAAGTCGGACGCTGGCTCGCCTGGACGCGCGACAAGCGCGATCAATCCGCTCTGACGGAGGAGATCCTGGCGCTCAAGCAGGCGCGGGGCGAACGCGAGCAGCGCCTGTACCACCTCGGCATCCTGGCGCTGCTGCTTCAAAGCGCGGCGAGCATGCACGAGATGCTGGAGGCGTTCCTGGAGCGCGGCGCCGAGATCGCCCGCGCGCGCTTCATCTATCCCCTGTTCCTAGACAACCGGCGTCAGGTGCTCACGGCGCAGGCCATGCAAGGCCTGGCGTCCGAGCGCCTCGACGAGGTGATGAACGCCTTTCAGGAGGACCTGACGGCGCTGGAGTTCCCGTTCATCGACACGCCACTGGAAGAGACGCTGGACAAGGGAGAGGTCGTCATCGGACGTCCGGAAGTGTTGTTCGACAACGCATTGCCGGCGGACCAGTGGCGTACCGCGGTGCGGCAACTCGGCGTCGAGTCGCTGGCGCTGGCGCCGATGGTGATGGAGGGCGAGCCGTTGGGTATCGTCTGCTTCGCCTTCGGGCCCGGCGAGATCGACTCCGAGGTCGTGGAACTACTGGCGGCGCACTTCACGCTCGCCAGCCGTGACCTGCGTCTGGAGGAGCAGGCAGCGCGCTATTCCGACATCGACCCAGTGACGTGGGTCTACAACCGCCGTTACCTGGGCGACGCCATTGAGCGTGAGGTCGTGCGCGCCGGGCGCTACCACCGGCCCGTTTCGCTGATCGTCCTCGACCTGGACAGCTTCGGCGACTTCAACGCCACCTACGGCCAGTCCATGGGCGATCGCCTGCTGCGCCTGGCCGCAACGATGATGGCCGATGCTCTGACGCCGCCGGAGATCGTCGCGCGCATCAAGGACGACGAATTCGCCGTGGTGCTCCCGGAGACAGACCGCGCGGCGGCCGTCGGCGTGGCGCGCCAGCTTCTGGGCGCGCTGCACGCAGTCTCGCCCTTCGGCGGCGAGAACGAGACGCCAGTGACGGCGTGCGCGGCCATCGCCTGTTTCCCCGACGACGGCGCCAACGCGCGCCAACTCGTGGGGCGCGCTCTGGCCGACCTCGAGGACGCCAAGGCCGAGCGCCGAGCCTCCCAGCGCCCCGGACGCAAGGTCATCGACCCGGCCGAGTTCCTGGCAGGACGCGCACGCCGGCCCGCCTAGGCCTCCGCTTCCGCCTCACCCCCGTCACTCAGCCGCTTGAGGTAGGACCGGATGACTGCGACCGGACGGAAGCCCATCTTCGCGTACATGTGTTTGGGCGTGTCGGCCATGGCGGCTCATCTGGGCTGCGCTGGCGCTACTTGATGGCGACGGCGTTGGGCGGCGAGCCGACGCCGCCGGGGATGTTCAGCGGCGACGACACGACCATGAACTCCCAGACGCCGTCGGCCGCGCAGTCGTCGGCCAGGTCCTGGAGCCACCACATCTCGCCGAGGTTCATGCCGAAGAGGCCGATGAGCTGGATGTGCAGGAAGCCGCGCGCGGGATCGATGGGCCAGCGCTCGACGGCGATGGTGTCGGTCGCGATGGCGGCCACGCGCGCGTTCCAGAGGAACTCGGCTGTGTCGCCGTCCGGCTGCAGGCCGGGTGCCCTGAGGTCGTGCGCCAGCTTCTCGCGCGTCTCGCGGGGCTCGGCGCGCAGCCAGCGCAGCCATCCCGTGTTGAACAGCAGCAGGTCGCCGGGGCGCAGTTCGACGCCCTGAGCCTTCGCGGTCGCCGTCAGGTCGGCGGCGGTGAACTCGAACGAGCTGAGCTGGTCCCACGTCTTGCCCTGCGACTTCAGGTGCCGCTCGACGTCCAGCAGCACGCCGCGCGTCACGATGCCGCTCTCTGCCAGGTTCTGGATGCCCAGGGCGCTGCCAGCCAGCGCATCGTCCTGCACGCGGTTGTTGTAGAAGTGGCCGGGGAGGCCAACGTGGCGGTGGCCGTCCCACTGGCTCGACGTCTGCGGGTAGAAGTTGTCCAGCCGGTCGTCGTACGCGATCTTCAGCCCCTGCGACACCTCCTGGATGGTCTGCTCGTAGGCCCCGCGGAACTCGAAGAGCGGCGGCGACGGCTCGTTTAGAGGCAGGTCGAGGTTGGAGACCTTGCCCTTCTTTACCAGCGACGCCGCCTCGCGCACCTTGTCGGGCGTCACGAGGTTCCACGGGCCGAGTTCGTCGTCGTCGCCGAAGACGCCCCACGCCGAGCGGAGCTTGCGCCCCAGCACTTCGACCTCGGGCAGTTCGTCGAACTTCGGCAGGCGCGCGGGCAGCGGCATGGTGGTTCCTCCGTGCTGACTGATAGCGAAGCGACGTAATCGTACGACAGCCGGCGGCGAGCGTGAAGCGCGCAGGGTCTGGGATCTTGGATGCGGGGGCCGGAACGCCCTCGGCCTGACGGTCACGCTTCTCGCCAGAGTCGAGTCTTCGGCAGCGTGACCGAACGTGAAACGAGGTAGGAGATTGGAGGTTGGAGGCAATAAGCGGGGGGGCGAGAGGCCGGAACGCCTTCCACCTGAAGGTCACGCTTCAGCGTGACCGGAGGTGACGGCCACTGTCGTGGCAGATAGGCGCGGGCGAGTCTAAAGACTCGCCCCTACGAGGTCCGCTTCGATCGTAGGGGCCGGTCTTGAGACCGGCCCGCGAAGAAGAAGACGCGTCGATGCCCATGGCCCGGCGCGCTCGCGTCAGCCCTGCTGGCGCACGTATTTCTCGCCATCGAAGATGACCCAGGCGCCGCGCGCGCCGCTGAATTGCCCGGCCACGTCTAGCTGCGACCGGAACATGTCCAGCTCCTC
>JBBITS010000232.1:0-3690 GCA_037440665.1 Chloroflexota bacterium | reverse complement strand
GCCTGCCCGCTTTCCCCAAGAAGGCCAGGCTTCCAGCCTGGCGGGAGTGGTGACGGGCTTTCGCGCCACGCTGAAAGCGTGGCCTTCCATTTTGGGGGGATGGGCCTGCCCGCTTTCCCCAAGAAGGCCAGGCTTCAGCCTGGCAGATGCGAGAGTGGTGTTTTCCGCCACGCTGAAAGCGTGGCCTTCAGTCCTTCGCGTGAGGTCTACCACACCGTCGGTACGTGGACCGGCCAGACGGCGTCGGCGATGAGGCCGGCGACGAAGAGGAAGCCCGCCTGGCGCGTGAAGCGAAAGGCCCACGCCACATACCACAGCGGCCAGATGGGGTAGCCCTCGGGCGCGCGCTCGGGCTTCGGGCTGGAGTACACGCGCAACACGCCGGGCAGGTGGCGCGCGGGCAAGAGCGCGACGAGCGTCCAGACGCCCGTCACTCCGGTCGCGACCAGCGCGATGATCAGCGCGAAGAACGCGATCATCAAGGCCTGGTTCAGCCGCTTGGATAGCGTCTCGCCCAGCAGGACGGCCAGCGTGCGGATGCCGCGCTCGCGGTCGGCTTCGAGCTTGTCGATGTGCTTGCCGACGAGGACGGTCGTCACGAGCAGCGCGTAGGGCACGCTGGCGGCGAACACCCACGGCGCGATCTCGCCCGCCGTCACGAAGTACGTCCCGCCGATCATGAGCGGGCCCCAGACGGTGAACACGCCGGCCTCGCCCAGGCCGATGTGCTTCAGCCGTACCGGCGGCGCGACGTAGAAGACGCTGATGAAGAGCCCGGAGAGCGCGAACACCGGCGTCAGCCAGCCCCGCAGCCACGTCAGGTAGATGAGGATCGAGAGGTCGATGGCGTTCACGGCGGCTATGGCGGCGATGAGGCCCATCCGCGAGATCAGGCCGTCGAGCACAGGGTGGGGCGCGTACTGCGCGCGCACGTAGTCGGCGGTATCGAGGCCGCTCTCGAGGTCGAAGTAGTCGTTGATCATGTTGTTGGCGGCGTGGGCGAGGACCAGCGCCAGCGTCGAAAGGGCGAACGCCAGCCAGTGAAACTCGTCCGCGCCCGCCGCAAGCAGGCCGCCGATGACGGCCGATGTCAGCGTCATCGAGAAGACCGAGGCGCGGGTGATGAGCAGCCAGCGGGACACGAGGTCCATGGGCCGCCCGGGCACCAGGTTGTTGGTCTGGATTACGTGGACCCAGTCGCGAACCGCCATGACGCCCGAATTGTGCACGGCGGCGGGAGCTTGTGGGAAGCCCTTCCCCGCCGTCTTGCCGTAGCGTATGCTCTGCCGCGCCTGACGGCTGCACGGAGAAAGGACGAAACGATGACCGAGAAGCGGAAGTACTGGGGCGTGGTATCGCCGATGCCGGGCGCGTTCCTGACCCAGCAGGCGCAGCAGCTCGAAGCGATAGGGATGGAAGGGCTGTTCGCGCCGCAGGTCTACGGGCCTCCATTCATACCGCTGGCCGCGGCGGCGGCGGTAACGCAGCGCGTGAAGCTGGCGACGGGCATCGCGCTGGCGTTCTCCCGCAGTCCCTTCGAGACGGCGGTGGCGGCGATGGACCTCGACGCCATCAGCGGCGGGCGATTCGTCCTCGGCCTGGGGACGAGCGTGCGGGCGTGGAGCGAGGGCTTCTTCGGCATGCCCTACGACCGGCCGCTGGGCCGCCTGCGCGAGGTCATCGACATCGTGCGCACCGTCGTCGCGAAGTCGCACACCGGGGAGCTGCGCGAGTACAAGGGCCGGTTCTACAACCTGAACTTCAGCGACTTCCAACCGCTGCGGCAGCCGGTGCGCACGGAGATCCCCGTCTGGGTGGCGGCGCTGCGCGGGTCGCTGGTGCGTCTGGGCGCGGAAGTCGCCGATGGCGTCATCGGACATCCCATCTGGTCGGTGAAGTGGGCGACGACGAAGATACCGGACGACCTGAAGGCAGGCCTGGCGAAGGCGGGGCGCAAACGCGAGGACGTACACGTCAACGTCTGGCAGTGGGTAGCGCCGAACCCGGACCCGAAGGAGGCCATCAACGACGCGCGGGCGACGGTGGCGTTCTACGCCGGCGCCGAGCAGTACGAGGAGTACTTCGCGGCACACGGTTTCCGCGCCGAGGCGAAGATGTGCCAGGAGGCGGTGAAGCGCAGCGACTTCGCCAGCGTCGCGCACAAGATCCCCGACGAAATGGCGCAGACATTCGTCGTCTGCGGCACTCTCGACGACGTGCGCAAGAAGCTGGAGCCGATATGGGAGATCGCCGACTCCGTCTGCTACGTGCCGCCGACCTACACGCTGGATCCGGCTAAGCTCTTGACCTACGGCGCAGCCATCGCGCAGACGTTCTACGGCTAGAAGCGGGATGGTTGGAAGCGAGAAGCGGGAAGCGAGAGGCGTCGGAGGTTGGAGGTAGGATGTTGGAGGTTGGAGGGTGGAAGCGCGAACGCCCGTTGTCACCCTGAGGACCCGCCGCAGGCGGGGCCGAAGGGTCTGGCGGAACTCACAGACGCACTGACTGCTTCGCCAGATGTTTCTCGCCTGAGGCTAGCCTTCAACAGGGTGCGGAAATTGCGCCCAACGATTAAGGCCACCTTGAAGGGCGGCTTTCGTTTTGAGCGTCTGGAAAGCTGCCCTACACCTTCGCCTTGACGGCCACGGTGACCTGCGCGACGCCGGTCTGTGCGGCTTCGCCTGTGAAGAGCGCCATGACGGCGCCGCCGTCGTAGTACGACGGGACGAAGACCGCGCCCTGCGGCACGGCGTTGGTGATCTCGGCGCGGATGGTAAGCTCGCCACCGTCGTTGCGCAGGGCGATCTCGTCGCCCTGGCTGATGCCCAGAGCGACGGCGTCGGCCGGGTTCACCTGCGCGAACTCCTCGCGATGCAGCTTGTCGGCCTCGGGCGAGTGGACGGAGGCGCCCTCCCACGACGTGTAGAGCGTGCGGGCGGTGAACAGCGCGAGGCCGTCCCTGGCGCGTGACGCGGGAGCGGCGACGGTCTGGGCCTTAGCCCGCGTGACCTCGGCCAGTGGAGAGGGCGGCATGGCGGCGCGGACGTCCGCCGCGTTGTCGAAGCTCCAGTCCGCTCCCAGCGCCCGCGCAAGCGCCAGGAGCGTGTCCAGCGCGGGGCGGGCGTCGCCGTCGGCCTCGATGGCGGGCGTGAGGCGCAGGACACGGCGCTCGGCGTTGGCGAACGTCCCGTCTTTGGCATACGCCGGAGCGTCGGCGAGAACGACGTGGGCCAGCTTCGCGGTGTCGGTGAGCGTGCCGTCGATGACAGCCAGCAGGTCGAGCTTCGTCAGCGCCTCGCGGATGCGCTTTGTGCCGGGGGCGAACATCAGCGGGTTGTCGCCGGCGACGACCAGAGCCTTGAGGTCGCCCTTGAGCGTGGCGTCGATCATGGCGTCGAACGTCAGACCGCCAGCGCCGGTCGTTACCCCGGCGTCGCGCATGCCGTGGACGTTGGCCTCGGCGGGCAGCGTCACGAGGATGCGGGCCGCGTCGCGGCCCCGGAGGGCCATGGCGAGGTTGGCGCTGGCCTTCGCCGTCTCGGACGCGGCCGTGGTACCGACGGGGTTCGGCGCGTAGAGGACGCGCACGCCGGCTTCGGCGTCGCGAGCCGCCTCCGCCAGGATCGCCGCGGCCCGGTCGAGCCCTTGCGCGTCTACCGCCGGGGCCTGCGCCAGGTCGCCATCGACGCC
>JBBITS010000231.1:0-3714 GCA_037440665.1 Chloroflexota bacterium | reverse complement strand
CGGTGGATCGATACCTCCAGCAAGAGACCGACAAGGGCAAGCGCAAGGAGTATCGGCAGGAGCTGCAGCAGTTGCCCTCGCGCATCATGGCGAGCGGCCTCGGACAGACCCTGGCGTTCTATGCCGCGAGGCAGACCGAGGCCCAAAAGGCTATCGGTGCTCAGTTGGCGGCCTTCCTCCGTGGTGGCATTAAGACGCTGGATCTTCTGGACCATATTGTCAAGATCAAGGAAGCCGGAGAGTATCGCCGCCTCACGCGGGAGGCCCTTGCTTATGCGGAGTGGCTGAAGCGTTATTCGGCGGCTCTCATCCCCAAGGAGTAGTCATGCCGAAGCCAGGTCAGCGGTGGAATCCCCCCCGCGGGAATCAGCCAGGAGGGCCGGCGAGTTCGCCTCCGCAAGATCCGGCCCTGTTGCCACTGCCGGAGCCGGTGCAGAGGTTCTGGGAGGGGAAGAGGACAGCGTTTGCGCACCCGGTATACCCGCTGCTTCGCACCATCTCGTGGCACGCGGACTGGAAGTACGACCCGCCGAGAGAGAGTCGCGGTCCTGGTGTCAAGATCGCCGCTTACAGCCGTGCCACAGAGTTGTTCGGCCACCCCGACATGAAACAGCTCGCCAAGGCGGTGATAAGACGACGCGCCGCATGGGTCGGCCCGCTCGTCCGAGACGGTCTGGCTCGCTGTCTTGTGTTGCGTGCCGCAACCGACGTCGTGCTCCACCTGTCGAGTCCGGGCCCTCTCGAGCTCGGACTGGCGGTTCATCACGTCTACGGGTTCCCTTTCCTGCCCGCAACGGCGATCAAGGGTCTGGCTCACGCGCTGGCCGCTGCCGCAGACACGCGGCTGGCTGAAGTTCTGTACGGCCGCCAGGACACGGCCGGCCGTGTGGCAGTCCTCGACGGCCTTCCACTTGAGTTCGAGGTGCGCCGGGATGTGATGACGCCGCACTTTTCCGCGTGGTACCAGGGCAGGTCTGAGGCCAGACCAGACGACACCGGCAACCCCACGCCGATTCCATTCCTTTCCGTGTCGGCCGGATCGACCTTCGAGGTTGTGCTTCTGGCACGTCTGCCCGAGATGGCGGAGACCGATCTTGCAACGGTCGAGGACCACGTGCGTCGAGGATGCGAGGAACGAGGACTTGGCGCCAAGACATCCGCCGGCTACGGTGCGTTTGTCGTGACCCGCGCCGGCCCGCCTCCGTCGTCGGCCGCCGCAGGAGCGGCCCCGGCCGCACAGACGACCGGTGGCCAGGAATCTGCCGGGCCGCAGGGCTCGGGCTCGTCCAGGGCGACCTCCAGCCCGGCGCAGAGCTTGATCGCGCAAGTGAACGCGCTGCCGCCCAGTCGGGTCGCCGGCGAGATCGCCCGATTCGTCGACGAGTGCCTGAAACTCGATGTCGAAGAGGAACAGCGGCAGCTCGCGCGGGCCATTGTTGGGAAGGCAACGGTGCGGTACATTCGAGACCGCATCAAGGCCGGGAAGCGCCCGGACGCATGGCAGAAGATCCTGGAGCTGGCGGGCGAGAAGGTCGATTGAGGGGTGCCTTCGATGCCTGGTTCACCGAGCCGAGGCGGCGGCCCGCGAGTTCTGCTGACAAGCGTTGGCACGGGGCGGTACGAGCGGGTTCTGTACGCAGCCGATGGGCAGGCGTACGAGACCCAGTTCGCGCCAGCGGCGACGGCAGCGATGGAGGGACACTTCGCCAGAGCGATCCTCCTCGTGACCGAGGAGGCCGGTCGTACGAATGCGCCCGCGCTCGAGCGAGAACTGGCCGATCTAGGCATCCGGTCCGAGAGGTACCTCATTCCACAAGGCCGTTCGGAGCGCGAGGTCTGGGGCATCTTCAAGCAGGTGCTGGACACCCTGGATGGGGGCGCCTCGATGGAGGTGGTCCTCGACATTACTCACGCTTTGCGGCATCTCCAGGTAATCCTTTTCAGTTCGCTGGCCTTTCTGACGGCTGCCGATCAGATCACCATCCGAAGGCTTCGATACGGAGCCTACGAGGCCCGGGTCGGCAACACCGTGCCGCTCCTGGACCTCACGCCGCTCTTGACGCTGCTGGATGCCCAACACGCGGTGCGCCAGTTTGGCGATACGGGCGATGCCCGACGTCTCGCTCGGCTGCTTTCCGAGCTGAACAGGCAGTTATGGGCCGAGCAGAGTGGTGACCCTGGGTTCTCGCGGATCGTTCATCGGTTGAAGCACCTGTCATTGTCTGTGAGCGCCGGGCTCCCGATCGAGGCGGGTCTGTACGCCAGGGCCGTGGCAGATGCGCTCGACAGTTGGAATCGGGGCAGCCGACAGGCGGTGTTCGTCATCGGGGAGACGCTCGTCGACCGCCTCAGAGGGCTCGTCGAGGCCTTTGCTGTCCGGTCACGCGAACGCAAGCAGGATCTCGTGCTGTCGCTCGAGGAACTCCGCCGGCAGCTCAGGATCATTCGCTTCTATCTCGATGTCGGTGCGCACGACCGAGTCCTGTTGCTCTTGCGGGAATGGATCGTGAACCGCTGTCTGTTGACGCTGGGAGAGAAGAACTGGTTGGAACGTGGCCGACGTGCGATGGTCGAACGAGCCCTCAACGGGCTCGCGGAGCGGCGGATGCTCGAAAGCGGGCTGGCCGGCGGCCTGTCGACTTCGACTCCTTCACTGGGATCGCTCTGGGCGGGTGTGCGGGACCTTCGCAATCGGGTGGCTCATCCGGGGATGTGCTCCGACGAGGTTCGACCGTGGGACGATGATCTCACGCCCTGCCTGAGCCTGTGCGAGGAACACTGCGAGAATGCGGCCTGGTGGGCCGTGCACCCCGGCGTTGAAGTGCCATGGATACTGGTGACCCCTCTCGGGCTGTCACCGGGTGTGCTATACACCGCGCTTGTGCGGCTCAGGCCTCCACTCGTTCTCGTCTTGACGTCACGGGAGGCGGCTCCGCTGGTGGATGGAACGGTCGAGCGCGCTGGGTTTGATGCTTCCGCCGTCAGGCGGCATGCAGTGGACGACGCGCACCGATGTTTCGACGAAAGGGGAGCAGTGGAAGCGTGGGTCGGGCCGTTCTTGCTCGCGACCCGTCGCGTCGTGCTGAACATAACAGGGGGCACGACCGCCCTTCAGTATCTCGTGGAAAGCGTCGGCAGACGGGCCGAGCGTTTGGGCCTTCGAGTCGAGCGGGTCGCGCTGGTTGACCGACGTGCCGTGGAAGATCAACGGCGCGATCCCTACGTGGCGGGTGAAGTGGTTGGGCTCGACGACGGAGGGCAGGGCAACCGTCGCGAGGAGAGCGACTCAGTTGCCAGAGATATGACGTCCTGATGAGATGAGCACTCCGGACACCCTCGAGGCGGTCCGACAGGCCGTGGTCGCCGGCGACCCCGACGCCCGCGAGAGGCTTCGTGCGGCTGTCGAGGGCCGTCGCGAGGTGAAGGGGGGCCATCTGGAGTGGGCGCGGGTCTGCGAGGCGGCCGGCGAGTTCGGCCTTGCGATCAGCGAGTACCAGCTCGCGCTCCGCGACGACGGGCACGACGTGACGGCGCTCGTCCGGCTGGCCGAGCTGTTCGAGGAACGGGGCGACCTCGAGCGGGCGATCCAATACGCTGAGCGCCTCGTCGCGGAGGTGCCCGCTGACGAACAGGCGGTTTCCGCGCTCGTGTCCCTCCTGGTGGCCAGTGAGGCATTGGGGCGGGCCCGTGAGGAGCTGGATCGCGCGCGGGCCC
>JBBITS010000230.1:0-3737 GCA_037440665.1 Chloroflexota bacterium | reverse complement strand
CGCGGGCGCGAACGGCAGGTCCAGGCTCCCGGCCACCGCCCGCGCCAGGAGCGCCGCCTGGTTGTAGCCGCGGACGCGCCGCCGTCCGCCGGTCAGGGGGACGGCGGTTACGACGTCGGCCGGGAGGCCGAAGGATCGGGCCTCGGCGGCCAGCAGCTCGCCCATGGCGGGCGCGGCTGCGGAGAGGCCCCGGTACTTGAGGGCGTGCACGGCTGCCTGCGCGCCGCCCTGCATTACGAAGGGCGCGCGAAGGCCCTCGAAGGTAGGCTGATGCTGGCGGCACTGCCCGCACGGGCCTCCCTGTGACGGCTCCCAGCAGAGGGGACAGCGCGGCGGCGCTGCCAGGAGAAGCTGGGCGGCGCAGGCGGGGTGCAGGAACGAGCCGCCGTGGCCGCAGGCGGCGCAGCGCGGCGGGAAGACGAAGTCGAGCGCGGCGTCGCGCAGACGACTCAGGAGCGGCGAGGGCATGACGGGCTTCCCATGCTAGAATTCAAACCGAGTCTGCTGGAGGTCCAATGAAGGTAAACGTGCGTCTGTTCGCGGGTCTGACCGAGATCGTGGGCGCGCGACAGATCGAACTCGATCTCGCCGACGGCGCCACCGTCGGCGACCTGCGAGAGAAGATGGCGGAGAAGTTCCCGGCCGTCGGACCGTTCCTGTCCTCGCTGGTATGCGCGGTGAACGAGGAGTACGTCCCGGCCGGGCATCACGTGCGGGAGGGCGACGATGTCGCGCTCATCCCGCCGGTGAGCGGAGGATAGCCGTTGTTCTTCGTCACCCGCGATCCTCTCGACCCCGCGCCTCTCGTCGAAGCCGTGCGCCGCGACGAGTCGGGCGCCGTGGTGCTGTTCTACGGCGTCGTCCGCAACCACAACGACGGCCGCCGCGTGCGTTCGATGGAGTACGAGGCGTACGAGTCGATGGCCGCCCGCAAGCTCGAGGAGGTTGGCGAGGAAGTCCGGCGCCGTTTTCCCATCGATGACATCGCCATCGCTCATCGCGTCGGGCATCTCCAGGTCGGCGAACCGAGCCTGCTCGTCGCCGTGGCGTCGGCCCATCGCGCCGACGCGTTCGAGGCTGCGCACTACTGCGTCGACCGGATCAAGGAGGTCGTCCCCATCTGGAAGAAGGAGCACTGGGACGATGGCTCGGCCTGGCTGAAGGGTCACGCCGTCGACGTCGCCGAACCAGAGCCCACGTCTCCCGCATGAGGCGCAGGCGATCAGGCCGCGCCCTGGCGCTTCCGGCCGAAGCAATCGTCGCAATACACCGGTCTGTTCATGCGCGGGACGAAGGGCACGATGGCCTGACGGCCGCAGGCGGCGCACTCGACAGCCGTCGGGCGCCGGTTGGGGCTGGCGTCCCTGGTCTGCCGCCGCGCCGTCCGGCACTGCTGGCAGCGCTGCGGTTCGTTGTACAGCCCCTTCTCGATGTAGAAGCCCTGCTCGCCCGCCGTGAATACGAAGTCGCCCCCGCAGTCGCGGCAGCGCAGCGTCCTGTCCTGCAACGTCACGTCTCAGCCCTCCTCTGCAACGCTGTCGGCGACGGGATGCGCGACGGCAGGGGCGGGGGAGCGTGACCTGCGTGGCGGCGAGTGTAGGGCACGGAACTTGCCGTCGTCAAGCGAGCCGACAAGCGAAGGCGTCTGTGAACGGAGGTTGACCACCTGAGCCCCGAACAACTGCCGGAGCCACGGCACTGTCAGGTCTGCGGCCACGAGCTGGCCGAGCGCTATCTGGAGAGCGAGGAGCGCTGGCGTCTGGTCTGCGAAGGCTGCGGCTTCGTTCACTACCTGAACCCGCGCGTGGTGGCTGCCATCGCGCCGGAGCGGGACGGCAAGATCCTGCTGATGAAGCGGGCGTGGGAGCCGCGCGTCGGCTACTGGACCATCCCCGGCGGCTTTCTGGAGATGGGCGAAAAGGCCGAGGACGGCGCCGTCCGCGAGACGCTGGAGGAGGCCGGGATCAGCGTCGAGATCGAGGGCATACTGGGCGTGTATACGCGCACCGACGTTGGCATCGTCGTCATCATCTACCGCGGGCGCGTGCCGGACGACGCGGTGCCGAAGCCCGGCGCCGAGGCGCTGGAGCTGCGCTGGTGCGGTCCCGAGGACATTCCCTGGGAGGATCTGGCGTTCTACACGACGGAAGCGGCTCTGCGGGACTGGGTGTCGCTGCGCGGCGGACAGAAATCCACATAACCGGCATCCACTCAGCGGCGCACGCTGCTATAATCGCCCCGAAACCCTCGCGCAGATATGTTTACGCACCTACACCTTCATACCGAGTACAGCCTGCTCGACGGGCTGAGCCGCATCCCCCAGCTCATGGACCGCGTGAAGGAGCTGGGGCAGAAGGCCGTGGCTCTGACGGACCATGGGGCGCTCTACGGCGCTATCGACTTCTATCTGGAGGCCGAGAAGCGCGGGCTGGAGCCCATCATCGGCGTCGAGGCCTACGTCGCGCCCGGCTCGCGCCTCTCGCGCGACCCGCGGGAGAAGTCGCCCTACCACCTGACGCTGCTCGCCCGTAACGAGCGCGGGTACAAGAACCTCATTACGCTGGTCACGAAGGCCAACCTCGAAGGGTATTACTACAAGCCGCGGATGGACCGCGAGCTGCTGGAGCAGCATAGCGAAGGGATCATCGCCCTCTCTGGGTGCCCGTCCAGCGAGCTGCACCGGTACCTGCTGGACGGCCGCTGGGACGACGCCGTGGCGCTGGCGCGCTGGGGACGTGAGGTCTTCGACCGCTACTACCTGGAGATCCAGAACCACCCGAACATGGACGACCAGCGCACCGCCAACCAGGGCATCTTCCGGCTGGCGAAAGAGTTGGACCTCCCTCTGGTGGCCACCAACGACAGTCACTACACGTTCCGGGAGGACGCGGAAACGCACGACATCCTCCTCTGCATCGGGACCAACGCAACAGTGGGCGAAGAGAACCGCATGCGGCTCTCCGACGACTCGTACTACGTGAAGAGCGAAGCCGAGATGCGCGCGCTCTTCCCCGATCTGCCCGAGTCCATCGACAACACGTGGAAGATCGCTGAACTCTGCGACCTGAAGCTCGACTTCGACCGTCACCATCTGCCCGAGACCCGGGTACCGCCCGGCATGACCCCCGAGTCGTATCTGGAGAAGCTGACGTACGAGGGCATGGCCCGGCGCTACCCCGACGCTCCGGAGGAGGTCCGCGAGCGCATCGCGTGGGAGCTGCGCGTCATCCGCGACACGGGGTTCGTGAACTACGTCCACGTCGTGCGGGAGGTGGCCGACTTCGCGCGATCGCAGGGGATAGCCATGGGCGTGCGCGGCAGCGCCGCGGCGTCGGCCGTGCTCTACTGCCTGGGAGTCACGCAGATCGATCCGATTGCGACGCGCCTGGTGTTCGAGCGCTTCCTGCACCCGCATCGAGGCGAGCCGCCCGACGTAGACTTCGACTTCGCGGACGACCGCCGCGACGAGGTGATCCGCTGGGCCGCCGGGCGCTACGGTCACGACCGCGTGGCGCAGATCATCACCTTCGGCACGCTGGGGGCGAAGGCCGCCATCCGCGACACCGGCCGCGCGCTGGGCATGAGCTATAGCGACACCGACCGCGTCGCCCGGCTGGTGCCCAGCTCGCTGAACATGACCATCGACCGCGCGCTGGAGGAAAGCCCCGAACTGCGGTCGGCCTACGAGCTGGACGGCCAGGTGAAGCAACTGGTGGAGACGGCCCGAAAGCTCGAGG
>JBBITS010000229.1:0-3769 GCA_037440665.1 Chloroflexota bacterium | reverse complement strand
CGGGGACGATCCGCCGGCGCCTGGCGGAGCAGCTCACGAGCCCGGTGCGCTGGGTCGACTCCGTCCGCGCAATGGTGAGCGCGGGAGCGACGTCGTTTCTGGAGATTGGTCCCGGGCGCGTGCTGACGGGGCTCATCCGCCGCATCGCGCCGGAAGCGGTTATCGCCAACGTCAACTCCGCTCGCGCGCTGGTCTCCGAAGGCGACTCGCCTGGGCGAGAGGCGTCGGGGAGGTGAGCAGGATGTTCGACCTGACAGGCAAGTGCGCGCTGGTCACCGGCGGCAGCCGGGGCATCGGCCGGGCCATCGCCTTGGCGCTGGCGCAGCACGGCGCCGACGTCGTGATCAACTACGCGCGCAACGCCGAGGCCGCGGACCGCGCCGTCGAGGACCTGCGGGCGCTGGGCGTCCGCGCCGAGGCCGTGCGGGGCGACGTCGCTGTCCCGGAGGAGGCGGTTGGCGCGGTCGAGGCGGCGATCCGGGCGCTGGGGCGGCTCGACATCCTGGTGAACAACGCCGGCATGACCCACGACGACCTGGTGCTGCGCCTGGGGCAGGACGACTGGGACACTGTGCTGAACACCAACCTGCGGGGGACCTTCTTCTGCACCAAGGCGGCGCTTCGGGGTATGATCCGGCAGCGCTGGGGACGCATCATCAATGTCACCAGCGTGGCCGGCCTCATCGGGAACGCCGGGCAGGCGAACTACTCGGCGGCCAAGGCCGGGATCATCGGGTTCGCCAAGGCCGTGGCGAAAGAGGTGGCCGGCCGGAACATCACGGTGAACGCCATTGCGCCGGGGTTCGTGGAGACGGAGATGACGGCGGCGTTGACGGAGCAGCAGCGGGAAGCCATCCTGCGCCAGATACCGATGGCGCGCACGGGCGTTCCGGCCGACGTCGCGCCGGCGGCGGTGTTCCTGGCCTCGGAGGAGGCGGCGTACGTGACGGCGCACGTGCTGACGGTGGACGGAGGGTTGGTGAGCTACTGATGGCCTCTCCCAGGCGGCGCGCCCGCATCGCTGCTCTTCAGGCTCTCTACGAGTGGGACGCCGTCGGCCATCCTTTGGAGCCGACGCTGGATCGGCTCATCGACGAGGAGAAGCTCAACGCCGAGGCGGCGGCCTTCGCGCGGGAGCTGGTCCGGGGCGTGGTTGACAACCTCGAACGCATCGACGCTATCATCGCCCGGGCGGCGCCCCAGTGGCCGGTGGCGCAACTGGCGCCCATCGACCGGAACATCCTGCGCGTTGCAATCAACGAGATCGTGGTAAATAATAGGACGCCTATTCGGGCCGCCATCAACGAGGCCGTCGAACTGGCGAAGAGCTTCGGCAGCGATAACTCCGCGAAGTTCGTCAATGGAGTCCTGGGTTCGGTAAGTCTGTCAGTCACCCGGTAGAACGGGCACACACGCCTGTGAGCGTGCAAGGGGGTACGTCAGCTTGGCTACGGTGTTCGAACGGATACGGAAGATCATTGTCGATCAGCTTGGGGTCGAGGAGGACCAGGTCGTTCCCAGCGCCTCGTTCGTGGATGACCTGAACGCCGACTCTCTGGACCTGGTGGAACTCATCATGTCCATGGAGGAGGAGTTCAGCAAGGACGGCAAGACTCTAGAAATCTCTGACGAGGACGCCGAGAAGATCGTGACCGTCCAGGACGCGGTCGACTATCTGAAGGACCTCGGGATCGAGGACGAATAGGCTTCCTGGCCGACGTCTCCCGTACGCCGCGCGCGCCCGAGTGTTGGGCGGTGCGGCGTTCCTTTATCATGAGGCGGAGGCCCCCGCCCGGGGGCCGCGGAGAGACGGCATGGACTTCTTCGGCATCGGCCCGCTGGAGCTTCTGGTCATCGCCGTGCTGGCCCTCATCGTCCTGGGGCCCAAACGCCTGCCCGAATTCGCCGTGCAGGTTGCCCGCCTGGTCCGCGACTTCCGCAAGTACACCGCCAGCCTTTCCGGCGAGGTCTCCAACGTCATCAAGGAATTCGAGCGCGAGCAGGCCGCCATCGACGCCGAATGGAAGGAGGTCGGCGAGGGACTGGGCGACGCCCAGGCGCAGCTCCAGAGCGCCCTGGGCGACGCTGAGCGCGGCGCCCGAACTGTCGAGGCCGAGATCCAGGGCGACGGCGCGGCGCCCCCTGAGCCGGCGAAGCCTCCCGCCGCGTCCGGTGATGGCGGCGCTCCGCCCGCGTAGTCGGCCATGGCAACCGTAGACACCGCCCGCGAAACCCGATCCCGAAGTGGCGAGAAAGAGCTGACCATCCTCGAGCATCTCGAGGAGCTGCGCTACCGGCTCATCGTCTGCTCGGTGACGCTCGTGGTCGCCATGCTGGCGTCGCTGTGGCCGCTGAGCGGGATGCTCATCGACTACCTGGCCGAGCCTGCCGTCGAACACCTTCAGGGCGGCAAGCTGGCGTTCTTCGACCCGCTGGAGTACTGGAGCACGTACTTCCGGGTGACGCTGCTGCTGGGTGTGTCCATGGCGATGCCTGTGATCCTGTACCAGACGCTGGCCTTCGTGGGCCCGGGGCTGACGAAGGACGAGCGCCGGTGGATGTACGGAGTGGTCGTGGGCGGTTCCATCGCCTTCGTGGGCGGCATGGCGTTCGCGTATTACATTGAGCTGCCCCCCGCGCTGAACTTCCTCATCGGGCAGACGGGCGAGAACACCGTGCCGGTCCTGGGCATCCGCAAGTACATCGACTTCGTGACGCGGCTCATGTTCATCACCGGCGTGGTGTTCCAGATGCCGCTGGTGATCATGGGGCTGGCGAAGATGGGCCTAGTGCGGTCGGCGAAGCTCCTGGGATGGTGGCGCTATGCCATCATCATGGCGGCGGTCGTGGGGGCGGTGGTGACGCCTTCGGTGGACCCCATCACGCAGACGTTTCTGGGCGGGGCGATCTTGACGCTGTACTTCGTGGGCATCGGCCTGGCGAAGCTGGTGGAGGGCGGCTCGATCGTCCGGACGTAGTCTGGAAGGCGCGCCGGGCGCGTACTATACGCTGGCAGAAGCGGAGCGAGCCGTCGGACATGCCGAAGCCATCATCGGGTTCTGTGAAAGTCACCTACTTCGATAAGCAAGGCGCCTGGCGCGCCCTTCGCGCGTTTGTCGAAGAACTGGCCGCAACTCATCGCGAGGTCGAGCGCGTCGTCGTTTTCGGCTCCCTGGCGCGCGGCGACGTCGCGCCGGGAAGCCACGTGGACCTGCTGATCGTCCTCAGCCGGTCCGACAGGCCCTTTCGCGACTGGATACCGATCTACACACCGTCGTCGCTGCCCGTGGGAGCGGACGTCTTCCCGTACACCGAGGACGAGGTCGCGCGGATGCTGGACGAAGGAAATGCGTTCGTGCGGCGGGCTCCCGGCGAGGGCGTGGAGTTGTACCGGCGCAATGGTGGCGCCGTTCGACGACGAGAACGCGGGCTCCAGCTGGCGCCAGCGGCTTCAAACCCGACCCCACCCTTGCGGCATGGCGCCGAACCAGTGATTTTGGCTAGCTGCCTTGAAGCGTCAGGGCAGATGCAGTAGCCTTACTGTAAGAAATCCGGCTTCGGCGCGAAAGGGCGCACCATGGCGATGACCCGCGTAGGCCCGAAACACCAGATCACGATCCCGCGGGAGGCTTTCGAGCGTCTGAACCTGAAGCCGGGCGACTACCTGGAGGTGCAGGTCCGGGGGGAGGCGCTCTATCTCGTGCCGCAGAAGCTGGTGCCGCGCGACCAGGCCTGGTTCTGGACCAAAGAGTGGCAGGAGCGCGAGCGG
>JBBITS010000228.1:0-3771 GCA_037440665.1 Chloroflexota bacterium | reverse complement strand
ACGCGCGATGGGACATTCCGGACAGTCGCCTCGACGCAGGGCGCATAGCCCAGGCGATTGGGAACGCCGTGGAGATGATTCACAACCTCTCTGACAACCCTTAGTCGGCTGAACTATGCAGCGCCTTACTGCGCGCTGATTAGCGGACATGCCGCGGCCGCTACGACAGCGGTCTGGAGCATCATCTATGACGTGATCGCGGCCTTGTGCTCGCGCTGGCCAGCGCCACCCTCGGCGGTATTGTCCGGCGCGCTACCGGGTGAGGCGACTTGCATCTGGAGCGATGGCCTAACAGCACCCCCGTTTCGCCCTTGACCCATTACCGGGGCGGTCGTATCATCACCGTCGCCTGTGAACCCTCACGCAAACGTTAGACCGCCAGGTCAAAGGCAGGAGGTGCGCGGATGACCCAGGAAGCGCAGTCGGTCATCACCGACGAGATGCGCGCGGCCATCGGCAAGGAGGGCCCGCCCGCTACCCTCGAGGTCGAGAAGACGGGGTGCCGCATGTTCGCCCGCTCGGTCGGGCACACCGACCCCATCTTCTACGACGAGGAGGCGGCGAAGGCCCGGGGCTACCGGAGCGTCGTCGCGCCGCCGGGCTTCTTCGGCACGCCCATCTACAACCCCGGCGCCCGTCAGGCGCCCGAAGGCGAGATGGGGGGACGGGGCTTCAGCATCCCGTACAAGCGCGTGCTCAACGGCGGCACCGACTACGAGTACTTCGACGCCGTCTGCGCCGGCGACGTGATCGAGGCCCGCACGAAGATCACGGGCTTTCAGGAGCGCACCGGCAGCATCGGTCCGATGCTCATTACGACGCGTGAGACGACCTACACGCGCAAGAGCGACGGCAAGGTAGTCGGCAAGATGACCGGCACGGTGATTCAGTACTAGAACCGGCCGGCGCGCGGCACGGCAAAGGAGATAAGCGATGGCAACCAACGCTCAGGTCTTCTGGGACGACGTCAAGGAAGGCGACGAGATCACGCAGCTCAAGAAGAACTGCTCGACGCAGCAGCTCGTGCTATGGGCCGCAGCCTCCGGCGACTTCTACCAGATCCACTACGATCAGGACTTCGCCCGATCCACGGGTCTGAAGGGCATCATCGTCCACGGCGCGCTGAAGAACGCTTTCCTGGGCCAACTCGTCCACGACTGGGCCGGGGAGAAGGGGAAGGTGAAGCGCTTCGGCTGCAGTTACCGCGGCATGGACTACCCGAACCAGGACATCGTCTGCCGGGGGGTCGTCACGAAGAAGTACCAGGAGGGCGGCGAGAACCTGGTCGACATGGACATCTGGACCGAGAACCCGGAGGGCCAGAAGACCTCGCCGGGCACGGCTACTGTGGCGCTGCCGTCCCGGAACTGACGTAGAGAGCGGAGTAACGACATGCCAGGAGCGCTTGAAGGACGCATCGCCGTGGTCACCGGCGCCGGGCGCGGCATCGGACGCGGCATCGCGCTGCTGTTCGCGCGCGAGGGGGCGAAGGTCGTCGTCAACGACCCCGGCGTCAACCCCGACGGCACCGGCCACGACAACGGCCCGGCCGACGAGGTCGTCGCTGAGATCAAGAAGGCGGGCGGCGAGGCCGTCGCCAGCTACGACTCGGTGGCGACGATGGAAGGCGGCGAGAACATCATCAAGAAAGCCGTAGACACCTGGGGCCGCATCGACGTACTGGTCAACAACGCTGGCATCCTGCGCGACCGGATGATCTTCAACATGACGGAAGAGGAGTGGGACGCGGTCATCGCGGTGCACCTGAAGGGCCACTTCGCCTGCACGAAACCGGCGTCGGTGCTGATGCGCCAGCAGCGTTTCGGGCGCATCATTAACATGTCCTCGACGTCGGGCATCATCGGGAACGCGGGGCAGGCCAACTATGGCGCGGCGAAGTCGGGCATCGCCGGGTTCACGCGCGTGGTGGCGAAGGACCTGGGGCGCTACGGCGTCACGTGCAACGCCATCGCCCCCGGCGCTGCGACACGCCTGACGGCGACCGTGCCCCAGTCGGCGCGCGACCTTCGGGCGAGGGCGGGCATCCAGGGTCCGGGAGGCCAGCAGCGTCCGGCCCAGGTTTCCCAGCTTCGCGAGCCGGAGTATATCGCGCCCATGGTCGCGTACCTGGCGTCAGATGGCGCGTGGAACATCAACGGCTGGGTGTTCCACGTGTCGGGCGGCACAGTGTCGCTGGCGTACCACCCGCTGCCGATGCGGACCATCTGGAAGCCCGCGATGTGGACGCTGGACGAGCTGATCGATGTGGTCCCGAACCAGCTCATGACAGGCGTCCCGAATCCGGTGCCGCCTCCACCTGACCTCGAAGTACCCGGCAGGCCGGTTCAGCAGACGGCCGCGCCGAAAGCGTAGGAGCGACGAGATGGGCGAACGATTGAAGGGACGGACGGCAGTGGTGACCGGCGCTGGCCGGGGCATCGGCCGCGGCGTCGCCATGGCGCTGGCCGCCGAGGGCGCCAACGTCGTCGTCAACGACTACGGCGTGAACGTCGACGGCACGCAGCCCAGCGAGGGGCCAGCCAAGGACGTGGCCGATGAAATCCGCGCGCAGGGCGGCAACGCCGCGCCGAACTTCGATACCGTGGCGACGGTCGAGGGCGGCGAGCGGATGATCCAGCAGGCGCTGGACACGTACGGCCGCCTGGACATCCTCATCAACGTCGCGGGCATCCTGCGGGACAGGATGATCTTCAACATGACGGAGGAAGAGTGGGACGCTGTTATCAGCGTGCATCTCAAGGGCCACTACTGCACGACTAAGCCCGCGTCGGTGATCATGCGCCAGCAGCGCTACGGCCGGATCGTCAACTTCTCGTCGGTGTCGGGGCTGGGCGGGCTGCCGGGGCAGGCCAACTACGGCGCGGCCAAGGCGGGCATCGCCGGGTTCACGCGCGTGGTGGCGCGCGACCTCGGACGCTACGGTGTCACGTGCAACGCCATCGCGCCGGGCGCGCAGACGCGCATGACGGCGACCATCCCGACGCAGGCGCAGCAGCTTCGCGCCCGCGCCGGCGTGCAGACGGCGGTCGCGCCACCGCCGCGCGTGTCGACGGTGCCGCAGATGAGCGAGCCAGAGTACGTCGCGCCCATGACGGTGTTCCTCTGTCTGGACGAGGCGTGGAACGTCAACGGCAAGGTCTTCTACGTGTCCGGCGGGCGCATCTCGCTGGCGCACGAGGAAGCGCCAATGCGGACCGTCATCAAGCAGGGCATGTGGACCATCGACGAGCTGGCGCAGCTCGTCCCGCGCGAGCTGATGCAGGGGTTGCAGAACCCGGCCCCACCTCCGCCCGACCTCGACATACCGGGGCGTCCGGCGCAGGCGCCCGCGGGCGCGTAGGGCGGCCCTCTAACGTGCCGATCCCACCTGGCTGGCTTCGGGTGCGCCACCTCAGGGTGGAGGGTCAGGCATGTCAGGCTGGCGCGATGAGTTCTGTTGTGGAGACTTCCTCTGATGCGGGCCTACTCTGCAGGTTCCGGTGAGCCAGCCATGTGTAGAAGACGTTGGACAGATAGTGGCCCAGAGCGATCCAGTAGAGATTGCCGCTGAACGATCGGATGTAAGAGGCGAGGATAGCGCTCGGCAGAATTCCCGCCACCATGTCCTTGACCGGCCGGTTAAGGTGATAGCCTGCCCAGGCCAGAGCGTTAACCGGAGGGCGCCACCTGCCAAGCCAGGCCATATGCGACCACAGAAGGCCGTGTATGTAGCACTCCTCGATGGGCACCGCGTACAAATTGTAGAGGAGG
>JBBITS010000227.1:0-3855 GCA_037440665.1 Chloroflexota bacterium | reverse complement strand
CAATTTCATCCGCCGCGACACGCTTGTCGGTGGCTTGCTTCTGTTCAGCACGGTTCCGGTGCTCTTCGCGATGCCGTACCAGACCCTCATGCCCGTATTCGCGCGGGAGGTCTGGGATGTCGGGGAGCAGGGCCTGGGCATCATGCAGGCCAGCGCCGGGGTCGGCGGCCTGGTCGCCGCCTTCGTGGTAGCCAACCTCGACGAGTACCCGCGCAAGGGGCGTCTGTTGCTCTGGAGCACGGTCGCGTTCGGTGGATTCGTGGCGGCGTTCTCGCTCTCGCCGTGGTTCGGGGCGGGGCTGGCGGCGCTGGCGCTGGTCGGGTTCGTCTCGATGGTGGGCATGACCCTCGCCAATACGTCCATCCAACTAGTGATCCCCGATCAGGTGCGCGGCCGGGTGATGAGCGTAATGATGATGTCGTTCGGACTCATGCCGCTGGGCGCCGTTCCCGCCACCATGCTGGCCGACGCCGCGGGCGCGCCGTTTGCGTCGGCCCTGGGCGCGGGCCTGCTGGTCGTGAGTTCGCTCTTGATCTTCCAGGTCATCCCGGCCTTTCGCGACCTCGATGGAGTGATCGAGAGGCGGCGGCGGGAATCAGCGCGCATTCACGCCGAGCGCATGCGGGCGCTCGCTACGGCGCTGGAGCAGACTGATGCGGGCGTGACGCCCGTCGTTTCGCCATCGCCGGCGGAGTAGGCATGGCAAAGCGCCCGCTCATCCGTGAACGGGCGCTTTGCTATTGACTGCCGAGACGCGCCGATTCCGTTCGGCTACAGTGCCTCCTGGGCGGGGTGGCGGGTCAGCATCAGACGAGCAAACGCAACCGCGGCGACCATGCCGGCCAGGATGAGCAGCTTCTTCACGAGGTCCTCCCTGTTGTAGGTTCTGCTTCCAGCAGGATCGTCTCACCAGCGACCGGATAGCCACACTGTAAGCTCGCCTTCCTCGCGCGGCCATCAGCGATTCCCCTGATGGACGGAGCCAGCCGCCCTGATACGGGGTGGCCGCCACCGAACGTTCGCCATCTCGCCCCCGGCTGTACACTGCGGCCGTGGCCGCTGAACACGCCGTTACCGCCATCGAAGTCGAACCATCACCCGTACCCGGCCTGCCGCGCAACGTCTTCGTCCTGGGCATCGTCAGCTTCTTCGCTGACATCGCCAGCGAGATGGTCTACCCCCTGATCCCGATCTTCCTCACCTCAGTGCTGGGCGCTCCTGTCGCCGCCCTGGGCGTCATCGAGGGCGTGGCCGAGGGCACGGCCAGCGCGCTGAAGATGGCGTCGGGCTGGGTGTCCGACCGCATGCACCGCCGCAAGCCGCTGGTAGTTCTGGGGTACGCGTCGTCGGCGCTGGGGAAGCTGGGGCTCGCGGTGTCGGTTGTCTGGCCGATGGTGCTGGGCGCGCGCGTGGTCGACCGCTTCGGCAAGGGCGTCCGCACGTCGCCTCGCGACGCGCTCATTGCCGATTCGACGCCGAAGGAGGCCTACGGGCGGGCATTCGGATATCATCGTGCCCTCGACACCATGGGCGCCGTCGCCGGTCCGCTGGCCGGACTGGCGCTCGTGTGGGCGCTGGGTGAGGACGAGGGCGATCTGCGCCTCATCTTCGGACTGTCAGTGATACCCGGCCTCCTCTCCGTCGCCGCGCTGATGGCGGTGCGCGACCGTCCCGACCATGCGGCTGGTAAGGGCGAGGGCGGGACCATCCGCGACGCGCCGCTGGCCTTCTGGCTGGTCCTGGGCGCGCTGCTCTTGTTCGCCATCGGCAACTCTAGCGACGCCTTCCTCATCCTGCGCAGCAAGGACCTCGGCCTGGGACTCACGATGGTCATCTTGTCCTACGTACTCTTCAACGCGGTCTACGGCGTCCTGGCGGGTCCGCTGGGAAGCGTCTCCGACCGCGTGGGACGCAGGCCCGCGCTGGTGGCCGGGCTCCTTATCTTCGCCGGCGTGTACTTCGGCATGGCCGCCGCCGGGACCGAGGCGCTGGTGTGGCCGTTGTTCGCCCTGTACGGCGTCTACATGGCGCTCACCGAGGGCGTGTCGAAGGCCTTCGTCGCCGATGTCGCGCCCGAGCGCTCGCGGGGCTCGCTGATGGGCGTCTACAACGCCTCGGTGGGTCTGGCGACGGTGTTCGCCAGCATCGTCGCAGGCGTTCTGTGGCAGGAAGTCGCGCCGGGCGCGCCGTTCCTCATGGGCGGCGCGGCCGCGCTGGCCGCGGCGGCCCTGCTTCTGGCGCTGCCCGTGGGTCCGAAGCAGATGCCTACACGCTCTCCCTGAGGCGTATCAGCGACTCCAGCGCGTGCAGGTCTTCGGGCGTCGTCACCTTCAGGTTGTGGGGGTCGCCTTCGACGATGCGCACCGTGTAACCCAGCGCCTCGACCATCATGGCGTCGTCGGTGGCGTCGCCCCCATAGGCGCGGTGGGCTTCGAGGAGCCAGTCGCGGCGGAAGGCCTGCGGCGTCTGCGCCAGCCACAGGCGCGAGCGGTCCAGCGTCCGCACGACCTGACCGCTGTCGGCCTCCTTAACTGTGTCCTTGCTGGGGATGGCGCAGATGGCTGCCCCGCACTCCAGGGCCGCTGCCACGACCCGGTCGATGAGCGCGGGCGCCGCGAGAGGCCGCGCGCCGTCGTGCACGGCGACGACGTCCGTCGCCGCCAGCGCCTCGATGCCCGCAAGCACCGAGTCCCGGCGTCTCTCGCCCCCGAGGACAACCGCGCAGACCTTCGTGAGCCCGCTGACTGCCACCAGCTCGCGAGCGGCGTCGATGTTGCGCTCGTTCATCACCAGCGCCACGCTTTCGATCGACGCGGCGTCCTCGAACGCGCGCAGGGTGTGAGAGAGCAGAGGCCGTCCTGCCAGCGGCGCGAAGAGCTTGTCGACGCCCCCCATGCGCTCGCTGCGCCCCGCCGCGACGATGACCGCTCCCGGGGTCATCCGAACAACGCCTCGATGAGCTTTGCGCCGGCGAGCCCGCCACTCGCCGCGTAGACGTTCTTCACTGTCTTACCCGTTAGCGTGGCCACGAAGAATCGCCGCATGGGCATCCGCACGGCCCCCGCCGCCAACCCGGCGACGTCGAATACCGGGTTCGGGATGGCCGAGAGGAGCAGAAGCGTGACGAAGCCGTTGCGGTTCATCCACGACTCCACGGTGCGGTAGGCCCGGCGCTCCTGCACGATGGCGCTGCTGCCGAAGCCCATGGCGTAGCCCGTGAACTCGCCCAGAGCCTCGCCCAGTCCTGCCACGACGCCGACGGCCAGGGGCGCCGGCACGCCCAGCACGGGGTCCAGAAACGCCCCGCCGCCGATGATGGCGGCCAGGCCCGGCATAGGCAAGATGACCGACGCCGCGCTGATGAACGTGACCAGGAACAGGCCGATGTACCCGTAAGTGGTAAGCCGTGTGACGTCGACGTCGAAGTAGAAGAACGAGAACGCGAGGCCGGTGGTGACCAGCATGCCGCCGGCCAGAAGCAGGTACTCGAACCGCCACGCCCGGCCGCGCAGCCGGGCATGCGGTTCAGACGCCATTTCCTGCTCTGCGAGGTCCCCGGTAGGGGGCGGGTGCGGTTCCAGCTCCGGGTCACTCCTCTCGCGCACGCCGGCGGGCGTGCCGGCCACCGGAACGCGTGCAGTGTACCCGACGTGACGCAGGCAGGCCCGACGCGAGTGCGCCGTCGCGCCGCCCTCCGTATCATGGGACGCGCACCGGGAAGGGAGCGGCTTGAGCTACCTGTACCGCTTCGATGGCGAGAAGCTGATCAGCGTCGAGACCCCGGCATCCCGTCTTCTGCGCTGGGCGGCGTGGCGTCCCGACGGCCGCTCGGCGCTGCTCGTCGGCAACGGTGGC
>JBBITS010000226.1:0-3881 GCA_037440665.1 Chloroflexota bacterium | reverse complement strand
GCCGGTGAAGTACGCCCTGAACCACGTGGGATTCCCCGTCGGCGGTTACCGCTTACCCCTGTGCGAGCCGGACGGGGCGACCGCCGCCGCCATTCGCGAGGAGCTTGCGCGGCACACTATCGATCTGCCGCTGACCGCCGCGTCGGCCCCGGCCCGCTAGCTCCCTTTGAACTCGGGTTTGCGCTTCTCGATGAAGGCCCTGACGCCTTCCGCGCGATCTTCCGTCGTCTGGAGGATGATGGTCAGGTCGGTCTCGTAACGCAGCGCCTGATCCAGGGGCATGTCCAGGCCCCGATGCACGGCCTCCTTCGCGTAGCGCAGGGCGATGGGTCCGCGCTCGGCCATCCTCGCAGCCAGCGCCTCAGCCTCGCGCTGCAGGCGCCCGGTGGGAACCACGGCGCTCACTACGCCCGCTTCCAGCGCCCACGCGGCGTCGCGCTCCTCGCCGAGGAGGATGAGTTCCAGCGCCCGTCCGCGGCCGGCGATCCGGGCCAGTCGCTGGCTGCCCCCGGCCATCGGGATGATGCCGCCGCTGACCTCCGGAAACTGGAAGCGCGCCTCCTGCGCGCAGATGCGGACGTCACAGGCCAGAGCCAGCTCGAAGCCGGCGCTCAGGCAGGCGCCCTGGATGGCGCACAGCACCGGCTGGCCCATGCGCTCCAGGCAGGTGAAAGGCTCGTGGGTCGCCAGCTCCCGGCGCAGCGCCGTCAACTCGCCGAAGGAACCCTTGGCTCGGGGCGGTGCCGGCCATCCTCTCGAAAAGTCTGGGCCCTCGGCCGACAGGACGACGACGCGCACTTCCGGGTCGTCGTTCAGCATCTCGGCCGCCTCTTCCAGCTCCTGGAGGAACGCTAGGTCCACCGGATTGCCCGCGTCCGGGCGGGCCAGACGCAGGTGGCTGGCGTGGCCGCGCTTCTCGACATGGAAGGTCTTGAACAGCGTCATTCGCGGTCCGATGATACCAGCCTTCGCCACGTCTGTCCGCACGCCCGTTGCTCCGAACGGTGGCAGTCCGTACCATTAGCGCCGTTCGTGCCGCGCTTGCGGACGCCGTGAGAGGAGGGCGTGTTGGCAGAAGGCGCACTGTCGCACCTGCGGGTCATCGATCTCACCCGGGGCATCGCCGGGCCGTACGCCACCAAGCTCCTGGCGGACAGCGGCGCCGAGGTCATCAAGATCGAACCGCCCGAGGGTGACGAATGCCGCCGCCTCGGTCCCTTTCCCGGCGACATACCACACTCCGAAAAGGGTGGGCTGTTCCTCTACCTGAACACCAGCAAGAAGAGCGTAACCCTCGACGTCAGCACGGCGTCGGGCCAGGTCATCCTCAAAAAGCTGCTCGACGGCGCCGATGTCCTCGTCGATTCTGAGCGCCCCGGCCGCATGGCCGGATGGGGTCTTTCGTACGAAGACCTGCGCGAGCGCTTCCCCAACCTCATCTGCGCCTCGCTGACGCCGTTCGGGCTCACAGGCCCGTACCGCGACTGGGACGGCAATTCGCTCACGGCCATGGCCATGAGCACCATCATGTACGGCACCGGCGATCCGGACCGCGAGCCGCTGGCCGCGGGCGGCGCGCCGGGCGACTTCCTGGCGGGCATCCAGCTCTGGGTCGCCATCCTGGCGGCCGTGGCCCACCGCGCGCGCGAGGGCAGGGGCCTGCAGGTCGACCTCTCCATGGCCGAAGCCGCCGCCGCGGCCGACGAGTACAACGCGGCGATGTATGCCTTCCAGGGCGCCATTCGCCGCCGCTACTACTCCCGCCACATCTTCGGCTACCCCAACGGCATCCTGCCCTGCAAGGACGGCTACGTGGTGGTCATTCCCGGCGCTGGCGGCTTCCCGTCGCCCGCCGCAGGCGACGCCGTCTCGCCGATGGCGCTGCTCATGGGCGATCCCGAACTCGATCAGCACCCGCTGTTCCGCTCGGGCGCCGACCGCATGATCCGCTGGCGCGAGTTCGACGCGCTGGTGGAGCCCTGGCTGCGCGAGCACACTCCGCAGGAGATCGTCGAACTGGCGCAGGCGCTGCGCATGCCCTTCGCGCTGGTCCCCTCAGCCCGCGACCTGCTGGCCGACCCCCATCTGGCGGCGCGCGGCTTCTTCGAGGAGGTCGACCACCACGACGCAGGCAGGCTCCGCTACCCCGGCGCGCCGTTCCGCATGTCTGAGACGCCACTGGCGTCGCAGCCCGCGCCGCGCAAGGGCCAGGACAACGTCGACGAGCTGCGCAAGGCCGGGTACGACAGAGAAGAACTGGCGATCCTCGCCGACCGGGGGGTGATCTAGATGACGCTCCCGCTGGAAGGCATCCGCGTCGTCGACTTCACCCAGGTGTTCGCCGGGCCGACGTGCACGCGCATCCTCTCCGACCTCGGAGCCGAAGTCATCAAGATCGAGGCGCGCACGCGGGCCGACGTCACGCGCAGCCTGATCATCTGCGACAACGATGGGCGCGACACGCCGTGGAACCGCGGCTCGTATTTCATCGTCCGCAACGCCGGCAAGAAGGGCGTCACACTGGACCTGAACGACGAGCGCGGGCGCAGCCTGGCGCTGCGGCTCATCGAGCGCGCCGCCGTCGTCGCCGAGAGCTTTACGCCGCGCGTCATGGCCTCCTTCGGCCTCGACTACGAGAGCCTGCGCCAGAGAAAGCCCGACATCATCATGATCTCCCTCTCCGGGTACGGGCAGGACGGCCCGTACCGCGACTACTCGGCCTACGGCATGGGGCTGGAGCCCGCGTCGGGCATCGCCCAGCAGACGGGATATCCGGAAGGGACGCCCTACCGCAGCGGCCTCTCGTTCACCGATCCGCTCTCCGGGTTCATGGGCGCGGGCGCCGTGCTCACGGCGCTGGAGCACCGGCGCCGGACGGGCAGGGGCCAGTACATCGACCTCTCGGAGCAGGAGGCGGCCATCGGTCTCGTCACGTGCGCCCTCATGGAGGTGCAAATGAACGGTCGGCTGCCCGAGCGCCGGGGCAACCGGTCGTGGTTCGGCGACGCGCCGCAGGGGGTGTACCCGTGCGCTGGCAACGACCGCTGGGTAGCCATCAGCGTCTCCGGCGACGCCGAGTGGGAACGCTTCTGCGAGGCCGCCGGCCATCCCGAGTGGATGGAAGACCCGCGCTTCGCCGACATCCTCTCGCGCAACGAGCACCAGGACGCGCTTGACGAGGCTGTCGCCGGCTGGACGCGGACGCTGGATCACTACGAGGCCACGCGCAAACTTCAGGCGGCGGGCGTGAAGGCGGCGCCCGTCCTCGATGGCAAAGAGGCGCTGCTCGACCCGCACCTGCGCGAACGCGGCCACTTCGACGTCGTCGATCAGCCGGCCGTCGGGCGGCGGCCCGTGCAGCGTCACCTGGCGGCGAAGTTCAGCGCCTTCACGCCCGCGGCGCGCGGTCACGCCCCGCTCATGGGCGAGCACAACCGCGAGGTGCTTCAGGGAATGCTGGGCGTCACCGACGAGGAGTACGCGCAGCTCGAAGCCGACGGCGTCATCGGCGACCGTCCGGCGCTGCCCGTGCCCGGCGAAGTGATGTCGGCCATCCTCAAGCTCCCGTACGACGACTTCGCCCAGATGGGCGTGCTGCTGGCCATCGAGCCTGACTACGAGCAGCAGCTCGGGCTGGCGTAGACGGCCCGAGCGGGTCAGAGGCTTCCGTTCGAGGCCAGCCGGTGGAGGATGTGCCGGACCGCATGGCCTGTGCGGTCCATGCCCGCGCTGCAGTGGACCAGCACTGGCTTTGGCAGGTGAGTGAACGCGCTCCAGATGTCTTCCAGCTGGTCTTCGGTGTACGGGCGTGTCAGCCCATCGGGCGTGGGCACATGCGCTACGTGGAAGCCCGCCTTCCGGTAGAAGCTGAGGAGGCCGCC
>JBBITS010000225.1:0-3887 GCA_037440665.1 Chloroflexota bacterium | reverse complement strand
TTCCTTCGCCGTTACGGTCTCGTAGTACGCCCAGTCCTTCTTCCGGCGCAGCCACAGGCCCATGAGCCCGAGCTTCACTCGGTCGACGAGCGGCAAGGGTTTGAAGCGCAGGAGGTCCATCGGCGTCACGAAGTCGTAGATTTTCCCGCTGTGGTAGAAGCCGACCTTGGACTCGATCCAGAGGAGCTGACCGCCCAGACCCAGCTCGTTGATCCAGTCAATAATCGTCGTGTCGGTGCTGAACAAGTGGTGGTAGAAGGCCTCGAGCTGCGTTCCTCCAGCGTCGAACGTCTCGACCAGGCCGCCGAGGCGGTGGCTGGCCTCGAACAGACGAACCTGATGCCCGCCCTGCGCCAGCCGGTAGGCAGCCGCCATCCCCGCGACGCCGCCGCCGATGACCGCGACCCTCATTCGGACGTGGGTCTCGCTAGGCCCGCGACCGGCGGAGGCGGCGGCTCGTTGGCAGACCCGGTCGCGCGCTCGCCGCGGCCCTCCACGCCGCGCCGGAACATCTCGCCGAACGAGAGGTCGATGGCCCAGAGGAGGTACAGGCCGATGATGATCACTGGTACGAGCAGGAGTGTGTGTACCGCCAGCGCGTAGGCCGCGGCCTGCCCCTTCTCGATGCCGAAGAACACCAGCGTCTGCTGCGCCGTCCACTCGAAGGGGCCGACGCCGCCCTGGGTGGCGAGCACCGCGATCGCCAGGTTCGCCGCCGCCGTCACCATCAGGCACTCGTAGTAGTCCACCTGCAACGAGAACGCGATGGCGATGACGTAGTACATCGCCGCTTCCAGCGACCAGGACAGGAACGATGCCTCCCAGGCGAACGCGAGGTCGACCGGGTTCTTCAGCGCGCGCAGTCCATCGAGGAACGACTGCAACAGCGTCTGCACCTGGTCGTGCAGGCGCCCCGGCAGGAAGCGCAGGACGACACTGAACAGCGTCTCCCGAGCGCCCTCCCACGACACGGCGGCCATCAGCACCACCAGCGCCAACCCAAATAGCGCCGCCATGATGATCGCCAGCTCTCTGAGGTCGCTGCTGAACCCGGTGAAGGCGCCGACGATGACCAGAACAGGAACCAGCGTCAGCCCGTCGAACAGACGATCGACGGCGATGGTGCCCAGCGACGAGGCCTTCGAGACGCGCTCGCGCTCGCCCAGCACGTATGCGCGCACCAGCTCGCCCGCCCGGGCCGGGATGAGGTTGTTGGCCATGAGGCCGATGATGGCCACCGGGTACAGGCGCGCCGTTGGCACCCTGGCGACAGGCCTCAGCAAATAGCCCCAGCGGATCGTGCGCACCCAGATCGACAGGAAAAACAGAGGCAGCGACGCCAGCGCGATGAGGTAGTTGGCCTGCCTGAACGCGTCGGCGATCTCTCCGAAGTCGGTCCTCCAGAGGAACAGCGCGATGAAGATGGCGGTGACAGCGACGCTGATCCAGAAGCGGCGGCTACGGAACAATGAAGACCCCTCTCGGAGCATGCCGCCGCCCAGAGAGGACCCAGGGCGGGGCACTCGCGCGATTCCCCCGTCCTTATGTTCGGACGAAAGCGCCGCCGATTATAGGCGCGCCTTCGCCGGGCCGGCAACGGAGGCCAAGCGCAGTGACAAGGGGCCAACGGCCCTCACTCGTCGGATTCCGTTGACGCTCCGCAGCGACGGCGAAGGGCGACGACGAGAGCCGCCGCCAGGAAGGCGAACAGAAGCAGCGCTAGGGGGCTGGGCGGGAACAGGCGGTCGCCTACACGTTCGTAGGCATCCTGGACCAGCACCCCGACGGTCAGGTACAGCGACGCCCAGAGGATGGCCGAGATGCCCGTGTACAGCAGAAACTGTGGGTACGGAACCCCGAAGCTCCCCGCGACGGCTGTGGTCACGATGCGGAAGCCCGGCGTTAGGCGTCCGAAGACGATGGCCGGTCCCGTCCAGCGGCGGTACCACGCCACCGCGCGGTCGAGCTTTGCCTCGCTGATGCGCATCCAACCCGCCAGCCGTCGCACCACGGGCATCCCTCCCCAGCGGGCTACCCAGTACAGGGCCGACGACCCGATGAGCGTCGCGCTGACCACGAGCGCCATGGCGGCCCAGACGCTGGCCTCGCCGGCCGAGACGCGCGACCCGGCCAGCAGGATGAGCGTGTCGCCCGGCAGCGGCAGCGGTATGCCTGCCTCCTCGATCAGGAGGAGCACGAACATCACCGGGTACAGGTGATCTTCAGCGAGATCGAGGATCTCGCCCGGCAGTTCTTGCAGCGTGTCCAGGCCCATGGCGGCGCCTCCTGCGCCAGGGGGTCAGGGGGAGATATCGCTCAGCTGGATCTTGCGGACGACGTTACCCGCGCCGTCGGACACGAGGATGTCGCCGTCCGGCGTCTGCGCCAGCGCGATGGGTCTGGCGGACACGCCTTCGGTGTCGGGCACGTCGTAGCTGGTCGCCAGCGTACCGTCAGCGCTGAACACGAGGATCGTTCCGCTGGCAGGATCAGTGGCGAGGAGGCGTCCATCGTCCAGCGCCAGGAGGTACGGGCGGTCGGTGACGTAGCGGCTGCCCCACGTCGGCACGTCGATGGCGTCGATCGGAGCGAGGTCGGCCGAGAGGTGCACTATGCGCAGGTTCCAGAAGTCGGCGATATACACGTCGCCCTGCGGGCCGATGGTGATGCCGACGGGCTCCCACAGCTCGTCGAGGGCGGGCTCGCCGGCGCCAGGCTGCGCACCCTCGGTCGCTGCCAGCGGGAACTTCGTCCCGAACGAGCCGAGCGGTTCGCCCTCGGGGCTGAACTTGATGATACGCGCGTTGCCGGTGTCGGCTACCAGCAGGTTGCTTTCGGCGTCGATGGCGATGCTGCGCGGGCCGAACAGGGTGTCCAACTCCATCGCTTCGCCGGTGTACGCCCTTCCCCACGTCGCGACGAACGTGAGGTCGCTGCCGAACTTCTGGATGCGGTGGTTCCACGTGTCCGCCACGTACACCGAGCCGTCGGGGCCCACGGCAATGCCCCACGGACCGTCCGTGGCCTGCCCGAACATCCCGGGACCCGATCCCGAGCCGCCGACGTAGCTTACCGCGTTGCCATCGGCATCCAGCATCTGAACGCGCTGGTTGCCGGAGTCCACAACGTAGATGGTCCCAGTCGCGCCGACGGCAACGCCCGCAGGCTGCAAGTACTGACCGGCCTTAGACCCGGTGCCGCCGAGCACAGTCTGGTTACCGTCAGATGTGATGGTCGGCTCGTCGGGCAATACCCACTGGTCAGCGCCGAGTCCGCTCTCGAAGCCGGCCGGGAAGAACGCCACGGCGTCGGAGGAGCCGGTCGGCGCCGGCAGCTTGCGCTCGAAGAAGAAGTCGGCCCATTCTCTCCACTTCGCCGGACGGAGGATGTCGTTGGCGAAAGCCGAGAACGTGTATCCCTTGTATTCCTCCGGGAACCAGGCGCGGTGCCGGTACGGGATTCCCTGCGAGAGGTTCCACTTACCGGGGTCGATGTACGACGCGTTGGCCTTGGCGACCAGCAGCACCGCGCCCTGCTCGGGTTCGTAGTCGGGGCCCATCATCGGATATCCAACGTACTTGTAGTCGCGGAGGTACCAGCTCCACGGCCAGGCGAAGCCCTCGGAGGCGTCGACTTGGACCACGAGTTCGCGCCCTTTGCCCGACTCCACGGCCAGCCGGTTGATCTCGTCGCGGATCTGACGCAGGTCATGGGTCGTCTGGGTGTAGATGAGCATGTCGCGCGGCTCGTCGCCATGGGCTATGGCGGCCACCCAGCCGACCTTGATGGCGAACACGGCCATGGCCGTCAGCACGCCCGTCACCAGCACCTGGCCGGCCACCTTCGGCGCGAACGAGTAGTACGCCCAAGCGGTCGCCCCCACGGCG
>JBBITS010000224.1:0-3913 GCA_037440665.1 Chloroflexota bacterium | reverse complement strand
GAAGACTCGACTCTCGCCGGAGGCGAGTCGCCTGCGGAGACTGGCGAGGGGTCTGGGGGTGTCCCCCAGATTCAAACCACCTGCCGGGTGGGTGGGCGGGCAAGAAGGACCCTTGTTCTTCCAGAATTCTTCAGCGCCCTGCTAGCACTGCCGCGTGCGGACCACGTCCTCGCACGTCTTCACCGGCAGCACGGTCAGCGACCCTACCTGCAGGAACGGCATCATGAAGTTCGTTATCTTGTCCGGCGAGTCGGCCTCCAGCACCATCATCAGGTGATGCTTACCGGGCAGGACGATGTCCGAGTGGATCTTCACGCCGAACTTGTCGGCGCTCTCCTGCGTAACATGCTGGCCCAGAGCCATCATCATCTGGACGTTGGCCGTGGGGCAGACCTCCTCGCGGTGCTCGTGCTGAACGAGATACAGGGCCACTTTGGGGCTTCCTTTCGCTGTCGGGGCTTGGCTAAGAATGCCCCTATCTTTACCCGGCCGCCAGCCAGAGATCAACGGACGCTCTCGACGCCCTCTCACTCCCGCCCGGCGGCCGCGCGCAACTCCATGCGCTCCAGCGCCGCGTGCGCCCGCGCCACCAGACGGCACTGGCTGCACACCACCGCCGTCGTCGGCTCGCCGCACTCGTCGCACGCCCGCAGGGGCGGCGCCTCCGGCGACTCGAACCGCGGCCGGCCGCGCTCCAGGAACCCGAAGTACAGCGCGTGCTTTGTTCCCGGCGACTGGCGCTCCAGGTGATTGAGCGCCTCTTTGTACAGAAGCTGCTGGTTGCCCTCGGCGTTGGGGCACTCGTCCACCATGTAGTCGATGCCGCGCAGCACGGCGTAGCTCGCCGTCTCCCGCTCGCCGACGCGGTACAGAGGCTTCACCTTCCTCACCAGGCCGTTGCCCGCGGGCAGCGACGGCGCCTGCCGCGCCAGGTACTCCATGTTCCAGTGCAGCAGGTTGCCCAGCAGCGCCGCCGCCTCGTCGTCGAGGTTGTGGCCCGTCGCCAGGACGTCGTAGCCCAGACGCCGCGCCGTGCGGTTGAAAGTGTACCGCTTCGTCGTGCCGCAGGCCGCGCACGGAGGCCGCCGCACGGCGCGCGCTAGATCCGGCACGTTGCTCCCGAAGTCGTCGGCCACCGTCGCGACGTGCAGGGCCGCGCCCCGCGCTTCGGCGAACACCTGCGTCAGCCGCTTCGACTCCTCGGAGTACTCGCCGATGCCCAGGTCGACGTACAGCCCGTCCGCCTGGTAGCCCAGACGTAGCAGGACGTCCCACAGCGCCAGGCTATCCTTCCCACCGGACACGGCGACCAGTACCCGATCCTGCGCGCCGAACATCTCCTCCTCGTCGATGGCGCGGCGAACCTGGTTCTCGAAGTACTCGAGGAAGTGCTCGGCGCAGAACGCCGAGTTGTGACGGCGGATGTCCACCGCGGCCTTGCCCCGGCACTTGATGCAACGCATGGCGGCAGTCAGCCTCCCGAGATGGCCGGACGCACCTCGATCTCGTCGTCGGGGCCCAGCATCTCGTCGTTGGTCAGCAACTCGTCCCCACGGATGACGATGACGGTCTCCGGGTTGACGCCGAGCTGCTTCAGCACCCACAGCACCGGGCGGCGGCCGGGGAACTCGTACACCTGCTTCTTCGGGATGCGGACGAGGACCTTCATGGCGTGGCCTCTCTGCGGCGGGCCCGTACCTGCACGCTAACAGACCCCGGAAGCGGGTGGCAAACGGGAAGGGGCCTCAGACGCGCTGGCCGTTGCCCCGCGGACGCCGCCGCTGGCAGCAGTCGCGGTGGTCCTCGTCGAGGAACTCGTTGACCACGCGCAGGAAGGCGTCGAGCTGGTCGTGGTGGACCCAGTGCCCGGCGTTTTCGACGACGACGAAGCGGTAGCAGTGGAACGCACTGCCCCGGCCGTCCTCGGCCGGGTTCGTCGCCCAGCTCTCGGCACCCTTCACCAGCAGCATCGGGCAGGCGATGCCGTTCCAGATGGTGCGCGCGTCCTCCATGTTGAACTCGAACGGCGAGTGCGTGCGCACGTAGTTGTCGAACTTCCAGCTCCAGGTGCCGTCCTCGTTCCGGCGCGCGCCGTGCAGCGTCAGGTGATGCGCCATCTCCGGTGTCAGGTGCGGGTTCTCCTCGCGCATGCGGGCGACGGCGTCTTCGAGCGTCGGGTAGTGGCGCGGCGTCCGGCGATCCATCTCGGCCATGTGCGCGATCCACTCGCGCATGCGGACGTCGGCGGGCCGCCGCTCGTGGATGCGCGGACCCCAGCCCTCGACGGACACCAGCTTCGCGACCTTGTCCGGAAACAGGCCCGCGTACTGCATGGCGACGCCCCCGCCCAGCGAGTGCCCGACTATCGTTAGCTGGCCGTCGGGCGAGATGATCTCGACGAGCCGGGCGACGTCCAGGGTGAACTCGGGGAAGCTGTACTCTCCGCCGATGGCCCACTGACTGTCGCCGTGGCCGCGGAGGTCGGCCGCGTAGACGGTGAAGCGTCCGGTCATCGCCTCGGCGACGCCGTCCCAGTTGCGGGCGTGGTCGCGGTTGCCGTGGATGAGCAACAGCGGCGGCTTGCCGCTCCCCGGCGGATCGTCCCAGACGGCGTAGTGCAGCCGGAGGCGTTGCGACTCGTAATACCTGGATTCGGGCTCCACGCGAAGGAAACTACGGGATGGCGTCGCGACGGGCAAGGGCGCGGCGGAGGCTGGAGGTAGGAGGTTGGAGGTTGGAAGTTGGAGGCGGGAAGCGGGAAGCGGGATGTGGGACGCGAGAGGCGGGGCAGACCCCGCGCCTACCCTGAGCGGCGGCGCTCGAGGTTGGAGGTAGGAGGCTGGAAGCGGGAGGCGAGAAGCGAGATGTGGTACGCGAGAGGCCAGACACACCCTGCGCCTACCCTGATCTGAAGGCCACGCTTCAGCGTGGCTGCGTAGCCGCTCCAAGCGGCAAGAGGCTCGCGCCCTGCAAGGGCAGACGAATGTGTAGTACGCTGGCCGCATGACGACTGCCAGGGCGGTCCCATCCGCCGCATCACAAGGGCGCCGCGAGCGGGAGCGCCTCCCTTTGGACCAGGCGCCGGCGTGCCGACAGCTTGAGAAGCTATACGTGCTTGATGCCGAGGACGGGTTCGACGTTCAGTTCGTCGTCACCGGCGACCTGTACCGCGGGGAGACCCAAGTCTTACGGCTGCTCGATGAGGCGTCGGCAGTAGCGCCCGGTGCGCACTACAACTCCATGATCCTGCCGTCTCATCTTGGACCCACCGGCCTGGAACCAGAGCGCGGCCGAGTTGTCTACCGCCGCCGGGCGGCGTAACCTCCGGGGCGATGACTGTCCTTCTCCGCCAGATCCACGTCACCACCACCAAACCGCGGCAGTTCGTCGACATCACCCCGGGCGTCGCGCGCGAGGTCGAGGCCGCGGGCGTCACGGAGGGCGTCGTGCTCCTGCGCTCGCGCCACACCACCGCCGCCATCGCTTGCACCGAGCCCGACCCCGACGTCCACGCCGACGCCCTCGACCTGCTGACGGCGCTGGCGCCCGAGAGCCGCCCTTACCGTCACGTCTACGAAGGAGTCAGCAACGCCGTCGCGCACCTGGCCGAGATGATGCTGTTCGGCGAATCGACATGGGTGGCCATCCGTAAGGGCAAGCTCGACCTCGGGACGTGGCAGCGGCTGTTCCTGGTCGAGCTGTTCGAGCCGCGGCGGCGGACGGTGGACCTGGCGATCATGGGCGAGTAGCCAGGCGCTGCGAGCTGTTGACGACGTACCCGGTCCAATGACGCTGGCCAGCTGGTCGACGTTGCCCTTTACCTCACCCTCTGTCTGCCGACATCTCCCTCTCCGCTAAGTGTGTAGACCAGAGAGATGGGTAACAGGTGTACGAGGACATAGGTTACACCTCC
>JBBITS010000223.1:0-3919 GCA_037440665.1 Chloroflexota bacterium | reverse complement strand
GGCCTGCCTGCGTCTAAGGACGACCGCGGCTCTGAGGCTTACGCCGACGACGGCGTCGTCCAGCAGGCCGTGCGCGCCCTGAAGGCCGCGGACCCTGGCGTGGTCGTAATCACCGACGTCTGCCTGTGCGAGTACACGTCGCACGGGCACTGCGGCATCGTTGCGGGCGGTGAGGTTGACAACGACGCGACGCTGGAGTTGCTGTCGCGCACGGCGGCCTCCCACGCCCGCGCCGGAGCCGACATCGTCGCGCCGTCGGACATGATGGACGGGCGGGTGGCGGCCATTCGCGCCGCGCTGGACGACGCGGGGTTTGCGCGGACGCCCATCATGTCGTACGCGGCCAAGTACGCGTCGGCCTTCTACGGCCCGTTCCGGGTGGCGGCCGATTCAACGCCCCAGTTCGGCGACCGTCGTGGCTACCAGATGGATCCGCCCAACGCCCGCGAGGCGCTGCGCGAGATCGAGGTGGACATCAGCGAGGGCGCGGACATCGTGATGGTGAAGCCCGCGCTGGCGTATCTCGACGTGCTGGCGCGCGCTCGCGAACGCTTCGACGCTCCGCTGGCGGCCTACAACGTCAGCGGCGAGTACGCCATGGTGAAAGCCGCGGCGCAGGCGGGGTGGATCGACGAACGCCGCGTGACGCTGGAGATCCTTACGGCCATCAAACGCGCGGGCGCCGACATCATCATCACGTATCACGCCAAAGAGGCGGCGCGCTGGTTGCGCGACTGACCACCGGTTGGCGGGGAGGGCCTCAGGCCGCCAGGAGTTCGGTGCGGTTGCGTTGCGCCGCGTCCAGCATGTCGCGGTACGTGTGGCCGTCGCCGGGGTGCTGGGCCGCACCGACCATCGCCTCGGTCGCCGCACCGTCGAGGATGCGCCGGGCGAGCGCCAGGCCGCCCTCGGGCGTGGTCCCAGGCAGCAGAACCACGCAGTGCAGCCGGTCGTGGTAGCCGGGGAGGTCCGTGGCTCTCAAACCGTCGGTAAGGCCGCGAACGATGGCCGGGAAGTCGTCGTCGCTGTTCGCCCACACGCTGAGCAAGGTCACGGGCTGGCCGTAGCGCTCGGAGCGGGCGGCTTCCTCACGGAAGCGGAGCTGCATGTACCAGTCGGCGTAAAGGCCCGTCTGCCGGTCGAAGATGGCCAGGCGGTGCCCTTCCTCAGCGAGGCGTATCATCGTCACCAGGCGCTTCTGCGAGCTGTCGTCGGACGTCATAGTGACTCGCCAGGTCAGGGCCACGGCCAGGCCCACGCCCACCGTCGCAAGCCCTATGGCCACCAGGTCCGTTCCCAGAAGAACGCCCCCGGCGGCGAACAGCGATCCGATGACGCAGGCCGCCGTGACCTGTGTGGCGTACCGTATCTGAGCCATGGGCCGTGCCCTCCTTCGTCCGGCGCGGGTCAGCCGGGCGGACTCGTTCACATATATCTTCGGCAGACTGGAGCGAGGTTGCAGCCGCTGGCCGGTGAGGGCCTGTGTGGAGGGTGGCTAGGCGTCGCGGGCCTTGCGGAAGGCCTCGCGGGCGGCCCTGATAGTGCGATCGATGTCGGCGCTCGTGTGGGCGACGCACGTGAACATAGCCTCGAACTGCGACGGAGGCAGGTAGACGCCCCGGTCGAGCATGGCCCGGAAGAACCGCCCGTAGGCCTGCGTGTCGCTGCGCTTCGCCGAAGCATAGTCCCGAACGGGCGCGCCGGTGAAGAAGCACGTGAGCATCGAACCGGCCCGGTTCACGCGCACCGATACGCTGGCCTCGCTCGCGGCCTCCTCCAGCCCGGCGGCGAGTTCTGACGCCAGGCTGTCGAGGACGGCGTAGAACCCGGCGCTGCTGAGCATCCGCAGCGTGGTGATTCCTGCCGCCATCGCCATCGGGTTGCCCGAGAGCGTGCCGGCCTGGTACACGGGCCCCTCTGGCGCTACGAGTTCCATGACGTCGCGCCGTCCCCCGTACGCGCCCACGGGTAGCCCGCCGCCGATGACCTTGCCCAGGCACGTCAGGTCGGGCGTTACGCCATAGAGGGCCTGCGCGCCCCCGTAGGCCAGCCGGAAGCCCGTGATGACCTCGTCAAAGACCAGGAGAGCCTTGTACTCGCGCGTAACCTCTCGGAGAGACTGCAGGAAGCCGTCTTCAGGTAGCGCGACGCCCATATTTCCCGCAACGGGCTCGACGATGACCGCGGCGATGGTGTCGCCATGCTGGCGGAATACTTCGTGCACGGCCTCGGCGTCGTTGTAAGGCGCCGTCAGCGTCAGACCGGCGGAGGCGGCGGGCACGCCAGGGCTGTCAGGCAAGCCGAGGGTCGCGACGCCTGAGCCGGCGCGCGCCAGCAGCCCGTCGGCGTGGCCGTGATAGCAGCCTTCGAACTTCAGGATGCGGTCGCGCCCCGTGTAGGCGCGGGCGAGGCGCAGCGCCGACATCGTGGCCTCGGTGCCGGAGTTGACGAATCGCACGAGGTCGATACCGGGCACGGCTTCCACGACCAGCCGCCCCATCTCGGCCTCGAGTTCGGTGGGAGCGCCGAAGCTTGTGCCGCGCTCCGCCGCCCGCTGGAGGACCTCGACGACGGCGGGGTGGGCGTGGCCGAGGATGAGCGGGCCCCAGGAGAGGACGTAGTCGACATACTCGTTGCCGTCCACGTCGAAGACGTGAGAGCCGCCACCAAAGGCGATGACTACGGGGTCGCCGCCGACGGCGCGGAACGCGCGCACAGGGCTGTTGACGCCTCCGGGCATGAGTTGCTGCGATCGCTGGAATATCTCGCGACTGCGGCGGTGAGGAATGGTCACGTCAGGTCTCCGTGCTGACTGCGGATCGGGGCTCACTCTACGGCATTGCCGGAGCGCCGTCGAAGCTGCGAGCCGGTCGGCAGCCGCTTGTACATGATTTCACGAACTGTTAACGTCTGCCACGACATAACGAGCGATCTGGCTTTGATTTGCGCAGGATCGCGGGAGTAAGCTGGTCAGATGTCTGAAACGCCGCGTACCTCGCGCGGCCGGAAAGAGAGCCTCCCCGATGACAACGGTGCAGCCAGAGAGGGATACCGCTGAGGCCCATCGAGTCGCCATCATCGCCGCTACGGGTGTCGTGAAGACGTACGACACCGGCAGCGTGCGCGTCGAGGCGCTGCGGGGCGTGACGCTCCACGTGCGGCCTGGGGAGATGGTCGCGATCATGGGCCCTTCGGGCTGCGGCAAGACGACGCTGCTCAACTGCCTGAGTGGACTCGACACCATTGACAGTGGGGAGGTCCTCATCGAGGGCCAGGACCTGAGCAAGCTGAGCGACGCGAAGCGGACCGAGTTCCGGGCCAGGCGCATGGGCTTCGTCTTCCAGTTCTACAACCTGCTTCCCGTCCTCTCGGCCGTTGAAAACGTCGAACTGCCCCTGCTGGTGTCGGGCATCAAGTCCGGTGACGCCCGCGAGCGGGCGATGGAAGCGCTGGACCAGGTGCATCTGACCGAATGGGCGAAACACCGGCCCGGAGAGCTGTCGGGGGGCCAGCGGCAGCGCGTCACCATCGCCCGGGCGCTCGTCAACAACCCCGCCATCGTCTGGGGCGACGAGCCGACGGGCGATCTGGACAGCCAGAACGCCGGCGAGATCCTGGATCTGATGGTGGAACTGAACCGCACGCGCGGCCAGACCTTCGTCTTGGTCACGCACGACTCGAACATCGCGCACCGGACGCACCGCATCATCTACATGACGGACGGCCGGATCGTCCGCGAAGAGCTGCTGAACAACGGCTAGCGCATGGACACGATCTTCGGCGTATCGCTCAACCTGATAATGGCCGTGCTCCTCGGCCTTCTGGCCGTGTGCGGGGCCGTGCTTGGCTACGTCATTTTGCGCAACCGCGTGATGTTCCTCATCGGCATCCGGAATATCCCGCGGCGGCGGGCGCAGAC
>JBBITS010000222.1:952-3930 GCA_037440665.1 Chloroflexota bacterium | reverse complement strand
GTCGCGCCCGTCACGGCCGTGTAGAACTCGACGTCGCCGAGCTTGTTGCCCACGCGCTCCTGCGGCTGGACGAACTTCTCGATGAGCCGCTTGCCGCCGATCTCGATGACGTTGACGCTGAAGACGCCCTCGGCGCGGATGTTCTGGAGCGTGCGTGCGCCGTTCTCGACGGCCGTCGCGACCATGCGCGGGTCGAACGACACCTGGGTTAGCCAGTTGGCCGTCATGCCGTTGACCTCGTCGCCGCGCTTGGAGCCGATAACGTACATGCCGTAGGAGAGCAGGCGGAGGGCGGGGCTGGCGGCTTCGGGTGGCATGGGCAGGTTCTCCTTGATGTCGGCGGGCAGTCTTGCCCTCGATTATAGATGCGCCCGGCGCGCCGTCGTGAGCCGGCCGGGCCGGCGCCGGGCGAACAGCCGCCGGTTTGGCGTTCATCGCGGTTAGGGTAAAACGCTTGTTACTGATGCGTCTGCCCTACGCCGCCGGTTGACACAGGCGGGCGCTGCGTACTACGGTTGGACGGGTGCCCCTGCCAGCTTGCGCCCTTTCAGGGCCCGTTCAGACGTGCTCGTAAGCATCGTCGCCACCTTACGAGGTCAGTCATGAGGCTTGCCGACGTCAATCTGCTCAACCTCGACCTTGCGGTCAACGGTGTTCCCCACGATCTGTTCCGGTTCCTGCGAGCAGAGGCCCCGGTCTACCGGCACCCCGAGCCGGACGGCCCCGGTTTCTGGGTCCTGACTAGATACCACGACATCCAGGCGGTGTCGCAGGACTGGGCTACGTACTCGTCGGCCCACGGCGTGGTCGGCCTGGGCCCGAGCGAATACGGGGCGGGCTCGCAGAACGGAGGCGACTCGCCGGCCGCGGGCGGCGCCGAGCTAATGATGCTCAACATGGACCCGCCCCGGCACACCAAGCTCCGCAACCTGGTCAACAAAGGGTTCACCATGGCCCGGATCAACCGGCTGGAGCCGGCTATCCGCAAGGCGGCGGCGGAAATCCTGGACAGCGTTGCGCCCAAGGGCGGGTGCGACTTCGTGACCGAGGTCGCCGCCGAACTGCCGCTGCGCGTGATCGCAGAACTCATAGGCATTCCTGACGAGGACCGCCACAGGGTGTTCGACTGGAGCAATCGCCTCGTCGGCAATGCCGACCCCGAGTTTCAGGTGGCGCCAGAGGCGTCGATGCAGGCGAGCATGGAGATGTTCGCCTACGCCGAGCAGCTTGCCACCCAACGGCGCCGCGAGCCCCGGGACGACCTCGTGAGCGTCCTCATGGACGCCGAGGTGGACGGCGAGAAGCTGACCACGATGGAGTTCGACGTCTTCTTCATGCTGCTGGCCGTCGCCGGCAACGAGACGACGCGTAACCTCATCTCCGGCGGCATGCTGGCCTTCTTCGAGCATCCCGATCAGTGGGCGCGCCTCCGCAGCGACCGTTCGCTCCTGCCGTCGGCGGTGGAGGAGATGCTGCGCTGGGTGACGCCCGTCATGTACTTCCGGCGCGCGGCCACCGGCGACCGCGAGATCCGCGGCCATCAGATCCGCAAGGGCGACAGCGTGACCATGTGGTACATCTCCGGCAACCGCGACGAAGAGGTGTTCGCCGACCCTGATCGGTTCGACGTGGGACGCAGCCCTAACCTCCATCTCGCGTTCGGCGGCGGAGGGCCGCACAACTGCCTGGGCCTCAACCTCGCCCGGCTGGAGATCAGGGTCATGTTCGAGGAGCTGATCGAGCGGATGCCCGATATCGAGCTTGCGGGCCCGGTGCAACGTCTGCGCTCCAACTTCATCAACGGGATCAAGCACATGCCTGTGAAATTCGCGCCCCGGCGCGTGGCGGCGCAGGGCGTTGGCTAAAGGAGCCAGCATGTCTGACTTCGTGAAGGTGGCCGACCTGGCCGACGTGCCGCCGGGCGAGATGACGCTCGTGGATTTCCAGGGCGAGGAGGTGGTCCTCGCCAACGTGAACGGCACGATCTATGCCTTCAGCGACGCGTGCACACACATGGCGGGACGCCTCAGCCAGGGGCTGCTGGAGGACACCATCGTCACCTGCCCCTTTCACGCGGGGCGGTTCGACGTGACCTCCGGCGAGGCGGTCAGCCCGCCCCCGAAAGAAAGGCTGACCGTGTACCGTGTTCACGTGAACGACGGCGGCGAGATACACTTGTTGGCGCCTTAGCGCCGGTTTGCGGCGAGAAAGAGAGAACGGTATGCGAACCCGTGTCTGCGACATGTTCGGGATCGAGTTCCCCATCTTCGCCTTCAGCCACTGCCGCGACGTGGTGGCGGCCGTCAGCCGGGCGGGAGGCATGGGCGTGCTGGGAGCGCTGGCCTTTTCGCCAGAGCAGCTTGAGATCGAGCTGAAGTGGATCGACGAGCACGTGGACGGCAAGCCCTACGGCGTCGACGTGGTGATGCCGTCGTCTTATGTGGGTTCAGGCGCTGATCCCGGCGCTCTGGAGAAGATGATCCCGGAGCGCCACCGCCAGTTCGTCCAGGAGCTGATGGACCGCTTCGGCCTGCCATCTCTGCCTGAAGCCGAGCCGCCGCCCGTGGGGCTGCTCGGCTGGACGTACGAAGGCGCGAGACCTCAGGTCGAGATCGCCCTCTCCCATCCCATCAAGCTGCTGGCCAGTGCTCTGGGAGCTCCGCCGAAGGACGTGGTCGAGCAGGCGCATCGGCAGGGCGTGCTGGTGGCGGCGCTGGTGGGCAGGGCCGACCAGGCGGTGCGCCAGGTCGAGGCGGGCGTCGACGTCATCGTCGCTCAGGGCTACGAAGCGGGCGGCCACACCGGCGAGATCGCGACGATGGTCCTGGTGCCCGACGTGGTGGACGCGGTTCATCCCGTGCCCGTGCTCGCGGCAGGCGGCATCGGCAGCGGGCGGCAGATGGCCGCGGCGCTGGCGCTGGGCGCCGACGGCGTATGGACCGGATCCGTCTGGCTCACCGTGAAGGAGAGCAACACCG
>JBBITS010000222.1:0-939 GCA_037440665.1 Chloroflexota bacterium | reverse complement strand
ATGGAGAAGCTACTGAAGGCTTCGTCGAGGGACACCGTGCGGTCGCGGGCCCTCACGGGCAAGCCCGCGCGCCAGCTTCGAACGGCGTGGACCGACGCCTGGGAGGCGCCGGACTCGCCCGGCACGTTGCCCATGCCGCTCCAGTACATGCTCACCGCCGAGGCGCAGCGCCGCATCGGGCGCTACGGACAGATCGAGACATCCGACCCCAAGAACCTCCTGGGCACGCCCGTGGGCCAGATCGTCAGCCGGATGAACAGCGTTCCTTCCAGCCGCGACGTTGTCTACGACATGGTCAGCGAATTCGTGGAGACCGTCACGCGCGTTTCCGCGTTGCTCGCCGTCGGCGAAGAAGTGACGTAGTCGCCGTAGCGCTGGTTTCCATAGACAGAAGCTCCGAGCCTCGCTCGGTGGCCTGACCAGCAGCCGCAGCGGCACCTCCGCATATCTGCGCAGCCCGGCCCATTTACCGTTAACCGGTGCAGCGCGTAAGATAACCGTCGCCCTGCGCCCCGCGCGGATAGCAGCGAGACCGTTGTCGCGCGTCTCGTCTGAGGCCGCGCGATTACGGGACTGGGGAAGGCTGTGACGGCATGAGCGACGCAACGGACGGGCTCCTTGCGGGAATCCGCGTCATCGACGCGGCCGACGAAAAGGGCGAATTCTGCGGCCGCCTTATGGCGGAACTGGGCGCCGACGTGATTCGCGTCGAACCGCCGGGCGGCGCCGTCTCGCGCCGCCTGCCCCCGTTCGCGCCCGATGGCGGGCCGAGCCTGTACTACGCGCTGCGCAACGCGAACAAACGCGGCGTTACGCTGAATCTCGCTACTCCCTCTGGCCGGGGGCTGCTGGAGCGCCTCCTTGAGGGCGCGGACATCTTCATCGAGTCGTTCCCGCCCGGCCACCTGGCGTCGCTGGGCCTGGCCGACTTGCAGGCCG
>JBBITS010000221.1:0-3941 GCA_037440665.1 Chloroflexota bacterium | reverse complement strand
GAAACCGCAGGGACTGCCCGCCGGAATTTACAGCAGTCTAGAGACGCGACCCTTCCAACTTCCCGCTTCCCGCTTCCATCCTCCAATCTCCAACTTCCGCCCTCCGGCTCTACCCACGCGGGGAGCGTCTGCCGCATAATCCCTGCGCAGGTACGCGCGCTCTCGAAGGAACAGGGGCCGGTCCGTGCGCCTCAACCTCGCCCTCGTCCTCCACAACCACCAGCCCGTAGGGAACTACGGCTTCGTCTTCGAGGACGTCTACCAGCGCGCCTACCGCCCGCTGCTGGAGTGCATCGGCCGCCACCCGGCCATCCGGGTCGCGCTGCACCACTCGGGCTGCCTGCTCGACTGGGTCAACGCCAACCACCCGGAGTACCTGGACCTGCTGCGGAAGCTCGCCGGTCGCGGCCAGGTCGAACTGGTGTCCGGTGGCTACTACGAGCCCATCCTGTCGATGCTCGACGAGGACGACCGCGTCGGTCAGATCAACAAGCTCTCGGCGCATCTGCGGGACGGGTTCGGGCAGCGGCCGACGGGCATGTGGCTTGCCGAGCGCGTCTGGGAGCCGCAGTTCGCTTCGACCATCGCCGCAGCCGGCCTCGACTGGACGCTGGTGGACGACCGCCACTTCAAGATCGTCGGCCTCACGGACGAGCAGCTTCTGGGCTCCTACGTCACCGAGGACCAAGGCAGCCACATCCACGTCTTCGCCGGCTCCCAGCGCCTGCGCTACATCATCCCCTGGCGCGAGGTCGACGAGGTCATCGACGAGGTGCGCTCGCTGGCGGGCGACGATCCCTCGCGCCTCGTCGTCCTCGGCGACGACGGCGAGAAGTTCGGGTCGTGGCCGACGACGTACGAGTACGTCTGGGAGCGCGGCTGGCTCGACCGCTTCTTCGAGGCCGTCGAGCGCAACGGCGACTGGCTGCAAACCGTCACGCCGGGCGAGTACAACCGCAAGCACCACGCGCGCGGCCTCGTCTACCTGCCGACGGCGGCCTACACCGAGATGATGGAGTGGGCGCTGCCGTCGGAGGCGTCCTCGGAGCTGGCCCGGCTGCGTCAGGAGTTCGAGGCGGCGGGCCGCGAAGACGTGCTGCGCAGGCTGCAGGGCGGCTTCTGGCGCTCGTTCCTCGTGCGCTACCCCGAGGCCAACGCCATGCACAAGCGCGGCGTGCGCGTCCACGACAAGCTCGACCAGGCGCAGCGCCTCGGCGCCAGCGTGACCCGCGCGCGCGAGCTGCTGTGGACCGCGCAGTGCAACTGCCCGTACTGGCATGGCGTCTTCGGCGGGCTCTACCTGCGCCACATCCGCGCCGCGACGCACACGTACCTTGCGGCGGCCGAACGCGAGGCCGACCGCCTGACGCATCACGGCGCCTACGTCGACGTCAAGCAGGCCGACTACGACTTCGACGGCCACACCGAGGTGCTGGCGCAGACGCCGCATCTGTCCGCGCTAATCCACCCGTGCCTCGGTGGCATGATCAGCGAGTGGGACCTGCGCGCGCCCGCATGGAGCCTGGTCAACGTCATCGCCCGGCGTCACGAGGCGTACCACGACCAGCTTCTGGAAGCGCCGAAGGAGCACGATGACCCCGGCGGCGGGCCATCGACCATCCACGAACTGAAGGTGAAGGAACAGGGCCTCGAGCAGTTGCTGACTTACGACCGGCGCCGCCGGGCGGCGTCGCAAGAGTCGCTGGTCGACCTCGCGATGGACGCGCGGACGTTCGCGTCGGCCGGCGAACCTCTGCTGGACTTCGCGACGGCGCGGTTCATGATGACGAGCCGCAAGGGCGGCGTGGAGTTGGTGCGTGAAGGTGACGGCCTGCGCCTGACCAAGCGGTTCGAGGCCAGGGAGTCGTGCCCCTGCCTCGACGTCTTCTGGGAGCTGACGAATCTGCGCTCGGAGCCGCTACGCGCCGCCTTCGTCAGCGAGTGGAACCTCGCGCCGCCGCAGGCGCCCGAGGGCGACGACCGCATCCACCTGCTGAAGCTGAACCACGCCGAGGTCGACCTGCTGGCCGGCCCCGGACATCTGGAAGACGTGGCCACGTTCGAGGTCCGCGGCAGCGCCGCGTACGGCGTCCGGGCAAGACTGGACGCCCCGGCCGACCTCTGGACGTTCCCCGTGGAGACGGTTTCGAACTCCGAGGCCGGGCTGGAGCGCGTGCTCCAGGGCGTCTGCATCGCCTTCCGCTGGCCGCTGGACCTGGCGCCCGGCGGCTCCGTCCGCCTGACGGCCCGCTGGGACGTGGCCGGCGACGTGCCCGAGTTCAGCGTGGGGTAATCCACGAACCGCGTGCTATCATGACGGAGGTCCGCCACGCCCGGCGGACTTTCCTTATGGCACCCAGAGCGCAGAGGAGCGTCATGGCCTTCGCGACCATCAACGGCGTCAAGCTGTACTACGAGGAGCACGGGGCCGGCGAGCCCCTCCTGCTGATCATGGGCTTCGGCGGCAATACCGAGGCGTGGTTCGGCCAGATTCCCGAGCTGTCGCAGCGATACCACGTCATCGCGTACGACAACCGGGGCGCGGGGCGCAGCGACAAGCCCGAAGGCCCTTACTCCATCGAGGTCTTCGCCGACGACGCGGCCGGCCTGCTTACATACCTGGGCATCGAGTCGGCGCACGTCTTCGGCATCTCCATGGGCGGAATGATCGCGCAGCGCCTTGCCCTGCGTCATCCGTCACGCGTGCGTTCGCTGGTGCTGGGATGCACGACAGCCGGAGGACCGCAGGCGCAGGGGCCGTCGGAAGAAGTGCTCGCAGCTTTCCAGGCAAGCGGGCAAATTGAGGACCCCCGGCTGGCGGCCGAGGCTGGCTTCGCCTACATGTACAGCGACGCCTACGTTCGGGCCCATCGCGACGCGCTTCTGGACCGCGCGGAGAAGAACGCGCCGCTACGCGCGCCCGAGGTGGGGTTACGCGGCCACCTGGAAGCCGTCATGGCCCATGACACGTCGGAATCCCTTGGTGACATCCGCGTTCCCACCTTGGTCATTACGGGCGACGCCGACCCACTCGTTCCGCCCGCCAACTCCCGGCTGCTGGCCGACCGCATCCCGGGCGCGCAGCTCATTGAACTGCCTGGCCTGAAGCATGGCTTCTTCATCGAAAGCGCGCCCGTGGTCAACGCCGCCATCGCCGATTTCATCGCGCGCCGCCCCGCCGAGGCGGCCACGCCTTCGGTGTGAGCGCAATGCCGACTGTCAACGTAAACGGCCTCGACCTGTACTACCAGGAGACCGGAGCGGACGAGCCGATACTGTTAATCCCCGGCTTTATCAGCAACTCCATCACCTTCGAGCCGCAGATACCGGCGCTGGCGGAGCGCTATCGCGTCATCGCCATCGACAATCGCGACTCCGGGCGTTCGGCCGCAGCGTCGGCTCCCTACACCATCGCCGATATGGCCGACGACGCCGCGGGCGTTCTGGACGCGCTGCGCGCGGCGCCGGCGCACGTCTTCGGCGCGTCTATGGGCGGCATGATCGCGCAAGAGCTGGCGCTGCGGCATCCGGAGAAGGTTCGGTCGCTCGTCCTGGCCTGCACGACGTGCGGCGGGCCGAGGTCGGCGGGCTGGGACGAGCTGCAAGAGCGGTTGGACGTCGCCCGGCAGCTCCGCGAGATGCCGTCGATGGACAGCGACCTGGTGAAGCGGCAGCTCGATTGGCTGTTCACGCCGGAGTTCCTGGCAAGCCCTACAGAGGCGTTCCAGCAGTTCGCCATCTCTACGCTGCAGTACCCGTCGCCCATGGATGGCGTAAGGCGTCAGGCCGACGCCATCGCCCGTCACGACACCTACGACCGGCTCACGGGGATTCGCGTCCCCACGCTGGTCATTTCGGGTGACAGCGACCCGCTGATAGTGCCGGAGAACTCGCGCATCCTGGTGGAGCGCATCCCCGGCGCGCGGCTCATCGGCGCGACC
>JBBITS010000220.1:0-3961 GCA_037440665.1 Chloroflexota bacterium | reverse complement strand
GATGGTGTAGTTGTTCTCGTCGGAGTTCGTGTAATAGCTGTCGTCCCAGTCCATCCAGTAGCCGAGGCGGATGGATTGCTCGGTCTGGATCTTCGAGAAGCGGCGCACGCGCTCCTTGCACGCCTCGACGAACTCGCCGATGCCGAACTTCTCGATGTCGCGCTTGGATCCGAAGCCCTTCTCCTTCTCGACCTCGACTTCGATCCAGAGGCCCTGGCAATCGAAGCCGTTCTGATAGCGCTGACGGTAGCCCTGCATGGTCTTGTAGCGCTGGTAGAGGTCTTTGTACGAGCGCCCCCAGGCGTGGTGCACGCCCATGGGGTTGTTGGCCGTGATGGGTCCATCGATGAACGACCAGCGCTTGTCCGCGCGCTCGTTGCGGCGCAGGTACTTACGCATGACGTCGCGCTCGTCCCACCAGCGCTGCACGTCGTGCTCCAGCGCGACGAAGTCGACCCTGGTCGGGACCGGCTTGAAGCTCACCGGGCTCACCTCCTGTCCGGCCAAAGGAGACGCCCGCCCCTGCGATCAGGGACGGGCGTGAGAGATCACGTACCCGCGGTACCACCCTGGTTGCCCTTCCTCCGGCGTGCCGGGGAAGGACCGCTCTGCCGAAGGGCCAACACCCCTCGCGCCGGAGATAACGGCGGCGCGCCGTCGGAGCCTACTGTCCTTCGCCCGGGGCGAAGAGAGTTCGGTCCGAGGCTCGGGAGGGATCTTCGGCCGGGGGCCTTGCGCCCCGCTTCCACCGTCCGGAACTCGCTCGGTCCGCCTGGGTGCGGACTGCCGGGCCTGGTCCGGCCTACTCGTCTCCGTCACAGCCTGTGCGGGGAGTATAGCGGACGGCGGCGCGCCTACAACAGCGGGACGAAATGGGCGTCCGATAGCTTCAAACGACAGGCCGCTCCCGGCATCGGGGCCGGCAGAGCCTGGAACTGCGTTCGCCCTGGGACTGACTGGGGTAACATGAGTAGCGGCTCAGAAACGCCCATCAGGTGCGCGAGCGGGAGACCGGAGGAGCAGCGGCGATGCGTCGCTGCACAAGGACCGACGGTCTGCTTGTCTGCCGATGCGTGTGGTCAGCCAGGGCAACGGGCGGGAGAAACGCCAATGACGCGCCACCAGTTCCCTGCGAGTCCGGAACAGATTACCGACGAATGGCTCACGTGGACCCTGCGCGAGGCGGGCGCCGTCTCCGAGGCCAGAGTCGTCAGGCACACGGCCGCGTTGACAGAGTCCCAGGGAGCAGCCGCTGTAGTCGCCCGGTTCGGACTCGAATACGACCTGGCGGAGGCGCAGGCGCCGCGTTCGGTCGTCGCGAAATTCGCCTCGCCGCACGACCCCATCCGCACGCTGATGCATGGACTTGGCGGATACACGCGCGAGGTCGAGTTCTACCGGCACTTTGGGGCGGACCCCGGAATCCCCACGCCCCGTTGCTTCTACGCAAACATCGATTCTGCTTCGGGCCGCTTCGCGCTCCTGCTGGAGGACATGGGCGGGTCGCGGCTCGCCGAAGGGCCAACAGCATCACCGGAAGATGTAGAGACTGCGATCCGTCACCTCGCGCCCTTCCACGCGAAGTGGTGGAACAACCAGCGGCTGCGCGACCTGGAGTTCCTCCGATACCCGGGCAGCGCCGGGGATCACGCATTCATGGCGCTGGCTCGGGGTGCGCTTGCGGCGGCCCTCCCGGCCGCCGCCGATCGTTTCGGCAGCCATCTCCCGGGAACGCTCGTAACCCTGGCGGAGCGTCTGTTAGCGAATTTCGACGCGCTGATGGAGACGAGAAACCGCCAGGCTCATGACCGCGTCACACTGGTGCACGGCGACTACCACCCAGGCCAGATTTTCTTCGAATCGGAGAGGGGCGGCAGGTTTGCGGTCTTCGATTGGCAGATGACCGGCGCTGGGAGCGGCGGCGACGACCTGGCGCGCATCATCGCCACAGGGTTGAGCACGGACCAGCGGCTGGCGTTCGACGGGCACCTTATCGCCTCTACCACTCCCTGCTTGTTGAACACGGCGTGACGGGATATGGCATCGAGGCGTGTTGGGAAGACTTCCGGCTCGGGCTGCTTACCAGCGCCGTGATGAACCTCATCGCCGGGGCCACTATCGAACCGGCGCTCATGGGTGGATCCGGGGATTCGATCGACATCAGCGTGACGGAGGTGCTATTTGACCGGATGGCAGCCGCGATCGAAGCGCACGGCGTCTTGGACATGGTTTCCGATTGACGGAGCGCCGCTACCGCCAACCGGCGCTACATTCCGGCGGCTGCCCTTTCGATCAAGCCGCGCAGCAGGCTGCGGTGGCACCGTTTCTCGCCGTCACAGACGCACATGACGGTGACGACCCGCCGCCGCGCGATGCCCGCCAGACGCTCTATCTCGGCCAAGGCCTCGGGCCGCTTCATCTCACCAAAGTAGCGACGCCGCAGCTCCGGCCAGCCAATCTCGCCGTCGCGAAAGGCATGCAGCAGCTCCCGCGAAGGCGCCAGCGCTCGCACGTATTCGTCCACACGGTCGCGGGCGACGCCGCGCGCCCAGTACTGGGTGGCCAGCACCCGCAGGCCGTCCCGGGCTGACGGAGGCTCGTAGATGCTCTTCGCCCTTACCGGCATGACGCCGCCTATAGTACCACCACGCCCTCCCGTTTGTTCGCCCCCGCGGGCGGCCGTACAATCGGCCCATGACCGAACCAGTCCGCACGCGCTACGCCCCCAGCCCCACCGGCATTCCGCACGTTGGCAACATCCGCACCGCCCTGTTCGACTGGCTCCTGGCCCGCCACTTCGGCGGCCAGTTCATCCTCCGCATTGAGGACACCGACCGCCAGCGCTACGACCCCCGCGCCGTCGACGCCATCATGGAGAGCCTGCGCTGGCTCGGCCTCGACTGGGACGAGGGCCCCGACGTCGGCGGCCCCCACGCGCCCTACGTCGAGTCAGAGCGCCTCGACATGTACAAGGCGGCGGCCGGCGACCTGATCGCCAGGGGCCACGCCTACCGGTGCTACTGCTCGCCCGAACGTCTCGAGCAGGTGCGCGCCGAGCAGCAGCGGCGCAAGGAGCCGCCGAAGTACGACCGCCACTGCCGCGACCTGAGTGATGCCGAGGCGCGCGAGCGCGCAGAGCTCGGGACAAAGCCAGTCGTCCGCTTCAAGACGCCGCTGGCCGACGTCACCCGCTTTCACGACGAAATCCGGGGCGAGATCGAGTTCGACAACGCCACGCTCGACGACTTCATCATCCTCAAGTCCGACGGCTACCCGACGTACCACCTAGCGCACATCGTCGATGATCACGACATGCGCATCACGCACGTCCTGCGTGGCGACGAGTGGGTATCCAGCGCGCCGCGCCACCTGCTGATCTACCAGGCGCTGGGCTGGACGCCGCCGAAGATCGCGCATCTGCCCATCATCCTGGGGCCCGACAAGTCGAAGCTCAGCAAGCGTCACGGGGCGACGTCGGCCCTGGAGTACCGCGACCGCGGCTACCTGCCCGACGCGATGTTCAACTTCCTAGGCCTGCTGGGCTGGTCGCTGGACGACAAGACCGTGGTCATCTCGCGAGAGGAGTTCGTGCGCAACTTCGATCTCTCCCGCGTCGTGCGCAACCCGGCGATCTTCGACGTCGAGAAGCTCGACTGGCTGAACGGCGTCTACATCCGCGAAACGCCCGACGACCGTCTGGCGGAACTGCTCGCCGAACGTCTGGAGCAAGACCTGCCCGCCAGCGCGCCGCGTCCCATCGACCGCGACATCGCGCGCAAGGCCACGCCATTGGTCAAGGAGCGCATCAAGCGCCTCGACGAGGCCGTGGCGATGATGGACTTCTTCTTCTGGGACGAACTCCACTACTCGCGCGAGGAGTTGCTGGCCAAGGCGTTCCGCGACGAGCCGGCGAAGGCCTCGGAGGCGCTGCGCCGCGTCCTCGACGCCCTCGAACCGCTGA
>JBBITS010000219.1:0-3970 GCA_037440665.1 Chloroflexota bacterium | reverse complement strand
CTGGCCTCGGACGACCGCGGGCGGGCGTTCCGCCGGCTCGTACGGGAGCGGATCGGCTGCGAACGGCTGATGGAGACGCGAGACGTCCTCTGCATGGCGTCCGGCGCCGGGCACCTGCAGAGATCAGAAGAGGAAACAGGGAAAGATGCTGAAGAAAAAGGGGACCACTCTATTGGTTGACGCCGCAGACCTAATCCGTTGGGCAGACTGCAGGGATGCCCAGGCTACCTTGCCGCAGCTCATCCGGCGCCTGGTGTCCGTTACTGGCGAGGGGATAACGCGCTTGAGCTTCCGGTCCGATGAGGGCGTCCTGCTCCCGGGGTGGGATGGACTCGTTGTAGCGGAGCGGGCCACCACCTTTGTGCCAGCGGGCATCTCGGCCTGGGAGCTGGGGACCGGCAGCGACATCAAGGGCAAGGCCAACGAGGACTACGGGAAGCGCACGGAGAATCCCGGAGGGCTTGATCGTTCGCAGACGACTTTCGTGTTTGTCACCCTACGCCGCTGGGCAGCCAAGGAAAAGTGGGCGCAGGAGCGCCGGCGCGAGAGGGTCTGGCGCGACGTGCGGGCGTATGACGCTGACGAGCTCGCGACGTGGCTCGAACAGGCGCCCGCCGTCCACCTCTGGCTCTCCGCCCTGCTCGGGAAGCGTCCAGAGGACGCACTGGACCTCGAGACGTTCTGGGAGGACTGGAAGGCGGGCACGCGTCCAGCAATCCCGCCCGCGTTTCTGTTGGCCGGCCGCGAGGAGGCGATCACTCGAATCCACGAGTGGCTGCGAGCCACGCCGGCGCCGCTCTCGTTGCAGGCCGAATCTTCCGAGGAGGCAATCGCGTTCTTCGCCGCCGCTTTGGGCTCTTTGCAGGACGAAGATCGTACCGCAACATTCTCTCGAGCCCTGATTGTCCGAAGCGAGCATGCCCTGCACCAACTCGCGGCGCATGAGTTGCCTCTCACGCTCATAATAGATTTCGAGAGCTCGACCGCTGTGGCCCACGCCACCCGCCGCGGCCACCGCGTGCTAGTGCCGGTCGGCTGGGAAGCGGCTCCACGGCCGGACTGCCTCACGATCCCGCGGCTCTCGGTGGAGCAGGCGGCCAAGGAACTAGCTGGTGCAGGGTTTTCCGAAGACCGAGCGCGGGAGCTCGCAGGCCTCGCCCGGCGGAGCGTCCAGGCATTCCGCCGCAAGCTGGCGTTGCGCCCCGAACTCCATCAACCGGCGTGGTCTCGTTCTGATCAAGGACAGGCCTTGGTGCCTGCGTTGCTCGCGGGGACGTGGAGGGATGCTGGCGATGGCGACCGTGACGCCCTGGCTCGCCTGGCGGGGGACGACTATGAAAAGGTCCGCGCCGCCGCCGTTAGGTGGGCGAATACGTCCGATCCCCCCGTTCGCTGCGTGGGTGATGTCTGGTACCTCGTTTCGAGAGAAGACGCCTGGGGCCTGCTTGCCCGCTATCTCGACCAGGATGACCTGAGCCGATTCGGAGAAGTCGTCCTCCTGGTTCTTGGCAGCCCGGACCCGCACTTCGACCTTCCCGAGAACCAGCGCTATATGGCGAGCGTGCTGGGCAAGGGAGCTCGTTGCTCTGCGGTGCTCTGCCGAGGCCTGGCTGAGACGCTGGCGGTTATGGCGACGAGTCCCGAAAGGACGCAAATCGCAGGCGGCCGCTCACCCTCAGACGTCGCCGCCTCAATTGTACGGAAGCTGTTCGAGCGCGCCAACGCAGACTGGCGCGTGTGGGCATCGCTCTCGGAGTGGGGCGCGCTGCCCCTTCTCGCCGAGGCGGCCCCGGATGTCTTCCTGCAGGCCGTGGAGGAAGGGCTCCGGGCCGAAGAGCCTGTCCTCCTGCGCCTGTTTGCCGCGGACGACGCCGGGCTCTTCACGTCGTCGCCGCACACCGGGTTGCTGTGGGCCTTGGAGACCATCGCCTGGAGCCGCGAACACCTTGGATATGCGTCGCGGCTTCTCGCCAAGCTCACCCGGCTCGATCCCGGTGGCAGGGTTGCCAACCGCCCCCAGAACAGCCTCCGCGCGATCTTCCTGCCTTGGCTCCCACAGACTGCGGCCTCGCCGGAACAGCGCCTGCGCGTTCTCGACGCGCTTCGCGTGGAGGAACCTGAAGTCGCCTGGAAACTCATGGTCCAGCTCCTCCCCAAGGGGCACGACGTTGGGCACTACACCCCGAAGCCGCGATGGCGAGAATGGCATCCCGGGGCGGAGCCACGAATCTCACGGGCAGAGTACTGGAGGATGACACGTGAACTCGTCGTGAGGCTCGTGCAAGATGCGGCCCAGGATGGCGATCGCTGGAAGGACTTGGTCGACGCTTCACCGAACCTGCCCCCGGATCTGCACGGCTCGGTGGTCGGAGCCCTGGAGAGGCTGGAACCGGGAGCGCTCAGCGAAGAGGACCGCTCTGCCATCTGGCACGCCCTGCGGACGCTGCTCTCCCACCATCGGTCCTTCCCCGACGCCGAATGGGCCTTGTCGGCGGACGCCCTCGAACGCTTGGACGGGCTCATGCGCCGGTTCGAGCCGGCCAGCCTCGAGGCGCGATTTGGGTGGCTCTTCGGTCACAACCCGGAGCTGCCGGACGGGCGCCAGGGCGATTGGCACGAGCACGAGCAGGCCGTCGCCCGGCGCAGGGTCGAGGCCGCCCAGATTGTCCACTCCGAGGGTGGCCTCGCCGCGGTGCTCGCCCTCGCCGGGTGCGTGGACCGTCCGGATGCCCTCGGACACGCCTTCGCGGGCACCGAGGCTGGGGGGGCAGCGGAGAACGGTATCCTGCACACATATCTCGCGTCGGAAAATCAAAAACACGCATCATTCGCCCAGGGGTTTGCATCGGGTCGCATTTCCGCCGAGGGCCGTGAATGGGCGGAGGCCAAGGCCAGGGCAGCAGCCGCAAGGTGGACCTCCGAGCAACAGGCCGAGTTTCTCGCCTGTCTACCCGCGGACGCCCTGACTTGGGATCTGGTCGACTCGCGCGGCCCAGATGCCGTGCGTTGCTACTGGCGCCGAATCCAACCCTTCGGGATAGTTGAGACCGACGCGGAAAGAGCTGCCCGCAGCTTCCTCGAGCACGGACGCCCTCTTTCGGCCGTGGCGTTGCTTGCACACCGCCGTCGCGGGATGCCGGCCCCCCTCGTTGCAGATGTCCTGGAAGCGCTCGTCAGCGCTCCGCCTGAAGCTGGGGCAGCCAACTCCTCGTTGGCGTACGAGATCGGCGAGCTTCTCGATTTCCTGCAAAGCTGTCCCGAGATCGACCGGAGTCGAGTCGCCAGGCTCGAGTGGATCTTTCTGCCCTTGCTCCGCCATGATCGGCAGCCGCGGGTGCTGCACGAGGAGCTTGCTCGAAGCCCAGAGTTCTTCGCCGAACTGGTGGCGCTGGTGTTTCGCGCGGAGGGGGAGGACCCACGGCACGTCTCCGAGGACGATCGCGCAAGGGTGAAACACGCCTTTGAGTTGCTCAACTCCTGGCGCACCATCCCCGGCGATCAGGGCAACGGCTCGGTCGAGGCCGACGAACTCGTAAACTGGGTCACGCGGGCTCGCGAGTTGCTCCAAGCGAGCGGGCGGGGGAAGATCGGGGATGAGATGATCGGCCAGATGCTGAGCGGCGGGCCAGGAGGTCCCGATGGCGCGTGGCCGCATGCAGCCGTACGCGATCTTATCGAGCATGTCGGCAGTGCGGATCTCGAGCGCGGCATCGAGATCGGACGGTACAACAGCCGTGGCGTGGTCACCAAGAGCCCGTACGAAGGCGGCGCACAGGAGCGTGCGATCGCGGAGAGATACGAGCGGGACGCGCGAGAAGTAGAGGACTCCTGGCCTCGGACAGCCGCCATGCTGAGGCGCCTGGCAAACACCTACCGCGCAGAGGCGGAAAGAGAAGACCGGGAAGCGGAGCTGAGGCACATCGCCGCTAAGATAACTTCGCGAGGAATCGGCGACCACCTCGAACATGGG
>JBBITS010000218.1:0-4007 GCA_037440665.1 Chloroflexota bacterium | reverse complement strand
GGAAACCGCAGGGACTGCCCGCCGGAATTTACAGCAGTCTAGAGACGCGACCCCTGAAAATGACAGGAAGGCTTCCGCCGGATTAAATGCGTGTTACGCGCTCCTGCCTGCCTGGTGATCCCTCCTCCCGGAGGACCAGAACCGCCAACCAGATTTGAGCCTGCACACGCAGCGTCACCGAGTTCAAGTTCTACTGCCCCAACGCCGGGCTAGTCCGCGAGGAGCCGCCGGACGGCTTCGTCGACTGGTGAGCCACTGAGGTGTAGGTCCCTCCGGGGGACTTTGGACAGCGACGGAAGGCGGTCGTGGGGTCGGCTTCCGCCCATGTTTACGTAACGACGCCTTGAGTGACTTGGTATAATGGTTGTCCTTCGGGAGGACAGACATGGCGGGACCGTCGCCGACCGCCTTTCGTCTGACTGTCGCCACGCTCCTGGCCGTAGGTGTGGCTCATACGTTCGCCCTGTCCGGCGAGCGTTTCGCTTTTCTGACCGCGGCTCTCGCGGCCTGCGTGGGTTCCCCTGTCCACGCGAACGTCTTCGGCCGTGCGGAGGCTGCAGGCGTAGCTCTAAGGCGCGCCTCGTCATATCCACCGGCCGAGCGTACGCCTAGCTGGTTCGATGCCCGGATTGCCGGCCAGCCCCGCCGCGTCGCCACGGACGGCCATTCGGGGGTTCGAGCCAGATGAGGGCACAGGCGCGGACGCGGCTCACCAACGAACTCCTCGTGCGTCTCCTCGACAGTGCCTCTGACGCCATCGTCGTGCTGGACGCCGACCAGCGGATCACCATCTTCAATAAGGGAGCCGAGCGCATCTTTGGCTACGCCGCCGAGGAGGTCGTGGGCAAGCCCCACGGCGTGCTGCTGCCGCCGGACGTGGCGGACGAACACCGCGAGTACGTGAGGGCGTTCGGCGCGTCGCAGGAGGCGGCTCGCGGCATGGCGGTACGCCGCGAGGTCCGCGCCTGGCGCAAGGACGGTACCGAGTTTCCCGCCGAGGCGTCGATCGGCGTGGTAACCGAGAACGGCTCGCCCGTGTTCACCGCGATCCTGCGCGACGTCTCGGAGCAGCGCCGCGCCGCGGGGATGAGTGGCCTCCTCCAGAAGACGGCGCTGGCCGTGGCCGAGGCGAAGGACACTACCGAGGCTCTGGGCGTGTTCCTGCGTCAGGTGTGCGACGCTGTGGGCTGGGAGTACGGCGACACGTGGGTGCTCAACGACAAGGGGACGGCTCTGGTGTGCGGGCAGGCCTGGTATGCGCGCGTCCCAGGACTGGACGATTTCCGCGAGGCGAGCCTGCGTCTCTTCTTCTCCCTCGGCGCCGGACTGCCCGGACGGACGTGGGAGAAGCGCGAGCCGACCTGGTTCATGGACGTGTCGTCGGAGCCGGCGTTTGTGCGAAGAGAAGTCGCGGCGAAGGTGGGCCTGCGAACAGCAGTCGCCATCCCAATCCTCGCCGGCGACGATGTCGTCGCGTCGGCGGCGTTCTACATGAAGGACCCGCGGCAGGCCGACCGCGACGTCGTCGACTCGGTGCGGGGCGTCGTCGCGCAGCTCTCCGCGCTGTTCCAGCGCAAGCGGGCCGAGGAGGAGCTGGCGCAGTACCGCGAGCACCTGGAGGAGTTGGTCGAGCAGCGGACGGCGCAGCTCGCCGCGGCCAACGGCGAGCTGGAAGCCTTCGCCTACGCCGTAGCGCACGACCTGCGGGCGCCTCTGCGCAGCATCGACGGCTTCAGCCAGGCGCTGGTCGAAGACCTGGGTGGCCGGCTGGATGCTCAGAGCTTGGACTACTTGCAGCGCGTGCGGACGGCCAGTCAGCGCATGGGTCAGCTCATCGACGATCTGCTGAAGATGTCGCGGACTACCAGAGGCGAGATGACTTTGGGACCCGTGAGTCTGAGCGGGCTGGCGCTGGCCGCCGTCGAGGACCTGCGGCAGCGCGACCCCGAGCGCTGGGTCGAGGTCGCGATCGAGGACGGGCTGGAGGTAAAGGGAGACGCGCGCCTGCTGGAAGTCGCGGTGCGGAACCTGATCGAGAACGCGTGGAAGTTCACGGCGGGGGTCGATCGCCCGCGCGTCGAGTTCGGGGCGATGGAGCGCGAAGGCAGGCGCGCGTATTTCGTGCGGGACAATGGGGCGGGGTTCGACATGGCGTACGCTGGCAAGCTGTTTCAGCCGTTCCAGCGCCTGCACGCCATGAACGAGTTCCCGGGGAGCGGCGTGGGCCTGGCCACGGTGCGGCGGATCATACAGAGGCACGGCGGCCACGTCTGGGCTGAGGGAGAGCCCGGCAAGGGCGCAACCGTGTACTTCACGATCTAGAGAGGGAGCTGGCGGTGAACAACGACAGGTACATCATGCTGGTGGAGGACAACCCGGACGACGAAGCGCTGACGTTGCGCGCATTGATGCAGAGCAACGTCGCCAACGACGTGGTGGTCGCTCATGATGGCGAGGAGGCGCTGAACTTCCTGTTCGGCGAGCGGGATGGAGCCGAAGCGGCGCGCAGCCCGGCGGTCGTCCTCTTGGACCTGAAGCTGCCCAAAGTCGATGGCCTCGAGGTGCTGCAGCGGATTCGCGCGGACGAGCGCACCAGGTTGATACCGCTGGTCATGCTCACTTCGTCAAAGGAGGAGAGCGACGTGATCAGAAGCTATACCTCGGGTGCCAACGGCTACGTGCGCAAGCCGGTGGACTTCGTCCAGTTCGCAGAGGCGGTTAAGGAGGTGGGTCTGTACTGGATGCTGGTGAATGAACCGCCGCCCCGGAGCGCAGAGCTGGGGGGGTGAATGGAACGTGAGTCTGGCGGGTTGGGCGCAGGACAGGGAGACAACAGATGCCGGACCGCACCATTCTCCTGGTGGAGGACGACCCCGCGGACGAAGCGCTGACGTTGCGCGCGTTACGCCAAAACAACGTGGCCAACGATATCGCCGTCGTCAGAGACGGTGAAGAGGCTCTGAACTACCTGTTCGGGGAAGAACAAGAAACCGGTCCGGCGGAGCCGCCCACGGTGGTGCTGCTGGATCTCAGACTGCCGAAAGTCGACGGGCTGGAAGTACTGCGCCTCATCCGGGCGGACGAGCGAACGAAGCTGATCCCGGTCATCGTCCTTACGTCGTCGAGAGAGGAGGCGGACCTTGTGAAAAGCTACTCGCTGGGCGCGAACAGCTACGTGTGCAAGCCCGTGGATTTTGTCCAGTTCGCCGAGGCTATCCGGGAGCTTGGGTTGTACTGGCTCATTCTGAATGAACCTCCAGTGACCCGCCGGGCGGTGCTGTCGACGTGAACGGGACGCTGAGAGCGCTACTGGTCGAGGACTCGCAGGACGATGCGGAGCTGATCGTCCGTGAGCTGCGGCGCGGCGGTTACGACGTCAGACACGAGCGCGTCGATACGGCCGAGGCGATGAGCGCGGCCCTCGACGCCGGGGAGTGGGACATCGTCATCGCCGACTACAGCCTGCCGCGGTTTAATGCCCCTGCCGCGCTGGCCATCGTGCAGCAACGCGGTCTCGATACCCCATTTGTGATCGTGAGCGGCGTGATGAGCGAGGCGCTGGCGGCCTTTGCCATGAGGTCCGGCGCCAGCGACTTCGTCCTCAAGAGCAACCTGACGCGTCTGGTGCCCGCGGTGGGGCGGGAAGTGCGCGAGGCCAGGATACGGCAGGAACGGCGGCGGGCCGAGCAACAGGCCGAGAGCCTGGCGGCCATCGTCCGGCACGCGCCCATCGGCATCGACGTCTGGCGGGTCGAGGATCCTGACGATCCGGGGATGCTGCGGCTCGTGGGAACGAATGACGCGTCGGAAGCGCTGACCGGAACGATGCTGAAAGGCAAGATCGGGAAGACGTTGCGGGAGATCAGCCCTGCCTACGCGGCGACCGACATGGCGCGCAGGTACCTCGACGTTGCCCGGACCGGACAGCCTTGTAGCATGCCCGACATCCAGTCGCCCGATCCCCGGATGGCAGGCCGTCGTCTGTCGGTCGACGTGTTCCCGCTGCC
>JBBITS010000217.1:0-4027 GCA_037440665.1 Chloroflexota bacterium | reverse complement strand
CACAACCACCACACCTGGAGGACTTCGTTCTATGGTCGACTTCTCGCTGCCCGAGGAAGTGGAAAAAATCCGCGACATGACCCGGGAGTTCGCCCGCCAGGTCCTGCGCCCCGCAGGCGTCGAACTCGACCGCATGCAGGACCCGGAGGAGGCCTATCACAGCGACACCATGCGCCGCGTGCTGTCGCAGGCGTACGAGATCGGCTTCCACAAGATGAGCCTCCCGAAGGAAGTTGGCGGCCTGGGGGCCCCGCCCATGACCGGCAACATCGTGCAGGAGGAGATGGCCTACGGCGACGCCGGTCTCGCCAGCCACTTCCTGGTGGCGCCGATGATCGCCGGACGCGCCGCGTCCGCCCGCGACCTGCACCCGTTCTACCGCGACTACCTCGATGCCTTCGTGAACGACACGAAGGGCGAGCACTCGGGCGCCTGGGCCATCACCGAGCCCAACCACGGCTCCGACCTCTTCCAGTTCGGCCAGCCCAGCATCCATATGGAGACGACGGCCGCAAAGGACGGCGACGACTACGTCGTCAACGGCCACAAGTCGGCGTTTGTAAGCAACGGCTGGCTGGCCAACGCCTACCTGCTGATGGTGAACGTCGATCCGAGCCAGGGCATGGAGGGCACCGCCACGTTCGCCATACCCGGCGACCTGCCCGGCATCTCGCGGGGCAAGCCCCTGAACAAGCTCGGCCTGCGGGCGCTCAACCAGGCCGAGGTCTTCTTCGACAACGTCCGCATCGCGCCGGAGTTCATGGTTCTGCCGCCGGGGCCGATGTACAAGGTCATGCTGGAGCGCATCGTCACGGGCGGCAACACCGCCGTCGGGACCATCGCCGTCGGCGTCGCGCGCGCGGCTTACGAAGAGGCGCTGGCCTACGCTAAGCAGCGCGTGCAAGGCGGCAGAACAATCTTCGAGCACGACACGGTGAAGATGACGCTGTTCAACGCCTACCGGCACATCGAGGCGGCGCGGGCGCTCCTGTGGAAGTCCTCGTGGCTCCTGTCCACCGGCAAGCCGCACCTGCCGACGGCCATGGCCGCCCGCACCATGGCCAGCGACATGGCCATGAAGGTCACCGCCGACATGGTGCAGATTTTTGGCGGCTACGGCATCTCCAGGGAGTTCCCGGTCGAGAAGTTCTATCGCGACGCCAAGCTCCTGCAGATCATGGACGGCACGAACGAGATGGTGTCGCTCAAGGCGGCGGAGCTGCTGTAGAGACGCCGCGTCCGCTCCCGAAGCGAGAGCGCGGCCGGGCGCAGAAAGGACTACGTCATGCGGAAGGTCGCCATCGTCGGCGCGGGGATGACCCGCTTCGGCAAGTACACGGACAGGGGCCTCAAGGAACTCACCAACGAGGCCGTCACGGCCGCCCTCGATGCCGCGGGCATGGACAAGAAGGACCTGCAGGTCGCTATCGTCGGCAACGCGGCGGCCGGGCTCATCACGGGGCAAGAGTGCATCCGCGCCCAGGTGGTGCTGCGCGAGATGGGCATCGACAAGATACCTATGGTGAACACCGAGAACGCCTGCGCCAGCTCGTCGACGGCGTTCCAGCTCGCGTGGCTGTACGTGGCGTCCGGCATGTACGACGTCGCCCTCGCCCTGGGCGTCGAGAAGATGTACAGCGAGGACAAGCTGCGGACGATGCAGGCGTTCAGCGCCGGGGTCGACGTCGAGCAGCTCCAGCAGATCATGCAGCAGCTCAAGCCGCCGTCGGAGCAGAAGGCAGGCGCGGAGAGCGGCGCGGGCAAGTCGCGCAGCCTGTTCATGGACATCTACGCCGCTGGCGCGCGCGCCCACATGGCGAAGTACGGCACTACGAAGGAACAGTACGCGCGCATCGCCGTCAAGAACCACAACAACGGCAGCCTGAACCCCCACGCCCAGTACCGCGAGCGCTACACCCTCGAGGAGATTCTGGCGTCGCCCATGGTCTCCGAGCCGCTGACGCGCCTCATGTGCGCGCCCATCGGCGACGGCGCCGCCGCCGCCATCCTGGTCAGCGAGGAGAAGGCGCGCCAGTACACCGCGAAGCCCGTCTGGGTGCGGGCGTCGGCGCTGGTGTCCGGCTCCGACCACCGCGACGCCGACGGCGGCATCACGGCGCGCGCCGCCCAGAGTGCGTTCGGAATGGCCGGTATGACGCCCCGCGACATCGACGTCCTCGAAGTTCACGACGCGTCGGCTCCGGCCGAACTGATGCTGTACGAGGAGCTGGGCCTCTGCGCCGAGGGCGAGGGCGGCCGGCTCATCGACGAGGGCGTAACGGAGATCGGCGGACGGCTGCCCGTGAACACAAGCGGCGGGCTGCTGGCCAAGGGCCACCCCGTCGGCGCAACGGGCGTCTCGCAGATCTACGAGATCTGGCTCCAGCTTCGGGGCGAGGCGGGCGACCGCCAGGTGCAGGGCGCGAAGGCCGGCATGACCGAGAACGGCGGAGGCATGGTGCGCGGCGAGGCCGCGGCCACGACCGTCCACATCCTCTCGCTGTAGCCGTCAGCCCAGGGGGCTACCGCTTCAAGGTGGCCACAGGGGTCTGACCGAATACCAGGCAGATGGCGTCCTGACGGCGCTCGCAGCCTAGCTTCTGCAGGATATCCGCGATGTGATGGTTGACAGTCCGGACCGACAGCGTGAGCGTGTCGGCTATCTCGCGGTCCGTGTACCCTCGCGCCGCCAGGTGCAGCACCTCAATCTGTCGAGTAGTAAGGCCCTTCTCAACAGCTACGGTAAGGCCTGTCTGGCAAGCGTCGCTCCAAGGAAGGAGGTACCGAAGAACGAGCGCCAGCACGGAAAGTGACATGGCCGCGCCGCCTCGCGCCAGAGTCATCACAGCGGATTCCACGGCGGCCAGCGGTTCCCACGGCGACATCCAACCATTGACGCCCGCGCGGAAGGCGGTCAGGATGACGTCGTCATCCGCCTCGCCGACGACGAGCAAGCGGGCCGTGTAGCGCCGGGCGCGCACGCCGGCAATAGCGCCCGTGCCCAGAGGCGCCACGCCGGGGAAAGAACCCTCATCTCCAATATCCAGCGTGACAACGTGCGCTGGCGGGGCCGACAGCGCTTCGTCCAGCGAGCGAAACGCGCGAACCTCGAGACCTCGCTGCGTGAGACGCCGGGCCAATGGTTCAGAGAACTCAGACCGCCCGGAGATGATATGGACCCTGGTACCGCGCAGGTCTTCATCCAGGCTGGCCCGCCCCAGACGGGTACCCCTGGAACGCTCGCCAGCGCTCATGGCGACAGCCCTCTTCGACGCTCGTTGTAGATTCGGAATGCCCAGATCATGCCCCAAAATTGAGCATACGATTGGGCATCAGGCCCTCTTGCAATGGCGCCTGCTGGAGGGCACTATGCGCCATGTTCGGGCGGCCTGTCAAGAGGGCTCTCTGGGCCTCCCGCAGAGCCTGTGGGCATTTGAGGGCAAGCAAGGAGGTGCCACGTGAGGAAAGTCGGCCCGATTGTCATCGGCTTCTTGCTGGTCCTCGCGACCGCGTGCGGAGGGGACGGAGACGGGCGTAGTTCTTCGCCCGAGTCGCCGACGATCCCGCTCGATGTGCAGATCACTGGTCGAGAGCTACCGCTTGATTTCTTCAGCACGCCCCTTCCTGGAGACGGCACCGGGCGCTGGCAAGTCATGACGGTACAGGGAGTGCAAGTGGAGATCCCCTACGGCAAACCATGGATAGTGGCCATCCAAGACGACCCCTGTTTCGGTGACCACCGCCGACTCATCATTCTGCAGAACGAGGCCACGGGTGACCGTCTAAAGGTTGACATGACGAAAAAGACCGTGACAGCCGTCTTTGAGGGGCCGCCGCAGCGCCTCGATCATCTTATCGACCGAGTACAGCAGTCATTTACAGGGGAGCGGCAGATACCACCGGAATTGGAGGCGGTAGCTACCCTTCCGCTCCCGACGAGCCTTGCGTGCGACCCAGCAGTTGAGGTTCCAACAGGTCGCGTCCCAGGATTGCTGTAAAAACAAGACGGTGTAGTCTCCGCGGTGAA
>JBBITS010000216.1:0-4039 GCA_037440665.1 Chloroflexota bacterium | reverse complement strand
GCGTCGGCCGCACCCGTGGCCACGCCGCGGGCCCGCTGATGGGCCGGGGCGGGGCTGGCGGTTCGCTGGCCGCCTCCTCCCCCGGCGCCGGCTCCGGCGCCTCGTCGCAGGCCAGCATGACCAGCGAGAAGTCGGGCTCGTCCTTGGTGAGCCTGTAGATGTCCGGCAGGGGCTCATCCTGGGCCAAAAAGCGGCCCAGCGTGGTCTCGTCCATGATGCGATCGAGGCGGGTCGAGGCGATGAGCACGCGCGTGCCCGGCCTGACGGGTATGCGGTGGAGCTCGGGGAAGAACTCCTCAGCCAGGCCCACCGCCTCCTCGGGATCGGTGTCCTCGGGCACGATGCGGCGGAGCTGCCCGGCCGACCAGACGTAGGCGACCGACGGCCCCACCAGCGCCAGATAGGCGTCGGCGCCCTGTACGGCCAGACAGGCCGCGCCCGCGGCCACGCGGTGCTCGCGCAGGCTGCGGCGGTTCCAGTCGCGGAGGTGATCGTGCGCGGCCCTCAGCGCCCGCAGCACCGCGCCGGTCAGAGAAAGCTGATCCTGCCGGTAGAGCTGGCCGATGACCTCGACGAGCTGGCCGCAGAACTGCTCGCTGCCCGGCAGCGCGGGCTCGACGATCACGTACAGCTCGTCGGTCAGTTCATCGGGCCGCTGGCGGACGAACCCTCCCATCCAGGGGCCGTCCTCCTGCGCGCGCCCGTCAACGATACTGTAGCGACCGATCCAGGTCTTTACTGCCATGAGAACATCGGGATGGTAACGCAGGCCCGTTCCCCTCGCTAGGAGGAACTCTGCAAACGGCGAGAGCGCCCGCGACGCCGCCGGGCGTGAGCAGAGCCGGCGTTCCATAAACCTGGGGCATGCCACGGATTGACGGCGCCCGCACTATGTTGCAACAGACATAGAGCCCTCGTATACTCGAAGGCGTCTCTCCAGAAACGAAAGGAGCTGTGTCACGATGGCCCGTCGAGCTGTGGCGGCGGCCGAGGGAGTGGTGCCGTCCGCCGGTTACACCTTCAGCATGCGCCTGCAGTACCCCAACCAGATCGGCATGCTGGGGCGGATCACCTCCATGATCGGCGCGGCGGGCGGCGACATCGGCGCCGTGGACATCGTGGAATCGGGCAAGGACACCATCATCCGCGACTTCAGCGTTAGTTGCCAGAGCGACACCCACGCCCACGAGATCATCGCCGCCCTCAAGAAGTCCAAGATCGTGAGCGTCCGCAGCGTCGCCGACCGCGTCTTCCTCACCCACCAGGGTGGCAAGATCCAGATCGCCAACAAGGTGCCCGTGGAGACGCGCCGAGACCTCTCGGTGGTGTACACGCCCGGCGTCGCCCGCGTCTGCATGGCCATCCACCGCGAGCCCGAAGCCGTCTATTCCCTGACCATCAAGAAGAACTCCGTGGCCGTCGTCACCGACGGCACCGCCGTTCTCGGCCTAGGCGACATCGGCCCGGAGGCGGCCCTTCCGGTGATGGAGGGCAAGGCCATGCTCTTCAAGGGCTTCGGCGACGTCGACGCCTGGCCCCTCTGCCTGGATACCAAGGACCCAGACGAGATCGTGGAGATCGTCAAGGCCATCGCTCCCGGCTTCGGCGGCGTGAACCTCGAGGACATCTCGGCGCCCCGCTGCTTCTACATCGAGGAGCGCCTGAAGAAAGAGATGGACATCCCGGTGTTCCACGACGACCAGCACGGCACCGCCGTCGTCGTCCTCGCCGCCCTCATCAACGCCCTCAAGATCGTGCCCAAGCGCATCGAGGACCTCAAGGTCGTGGTCTCCGGCGTGGGCGCCGCGGGCGTGGCCTGCGTCAAGATCCTCATGGCCTCCGGCGTCCAGCACGTCATCGGCGTCGACCGCGCCGGCATCGTCTACCGGGGCCGCGAGGAGGACATGAACGACGCCAAGCGCTGGTTCGCGGATCACACCAACGAGCAGAACCTCAAGGGCTCGCTCAGCGACGCCATACAGGGCGCCGACCTCTTCCTGGGCCTGTCCGGCCCCGACATCCTGTCGGTCGAGGACGTCAAGAGCATGGCGCCCGACGCCATCGTCTTCGCCATGGCCAATCCGGACCCGGAGATCAGGCCCGAGTTGGCCCTTCCTCACGTCCGCATCATGGCCACCGGCCGGTCCGACTACCCGAACCAGATCAACAACGTGCTGTGCTTCCCGGGCATCTTCCGGGGCGCGCTGGACGCCCAGGCACGGGAGATCAACGAAGAGATGAAGATCGCCGCCGCCCACGCCATCGCCGCTACCGTCTCGAAGAACGAGCTGCACGAGGAATACATCATCCCCAGCGTCTTCAACAAGAGCGTCTTCAAGAACGTGGCCAAGGAGGTCACGGCGGCCGCCTACCGCTCCGGCGCCGCCGAGCGGCACCGCAAGGCCTTCGCCTTCTTCTGATCGGCGCGCGTAGCCGCGACTCAAACGGCCTCCGCTCCCGCGGAGGCCGCGCCATCTCCGGCCACAAACGTTCGCCTACCGCTTCGGGCCCGGACCGGACCCCTAGGGCGCGGCCACTCAACAGCCGGGCGCGCCGTGGTTCCCGCAGCAGTTGCGCCGCATCCGCAGCTTCGTCCAGTTGTTGGCCAGAGCCTGGCGAAGCTTCGCGAAGAACGGCTCGCGCGACGCCGACCAGTTGGCCAGCACGGCCCGCAGGCTCGGGCGCGGACGTTGTTCTCTCACGTGAAGTCCCCCGTCTTGCGCCCGCCCTTACGCTTCCTGCGCCGCCAGCCGCCTCCGGGTGTAGGGCACCAGCCCGCCTGCCTCGATGAGTTCCAGCATGAACGGCTCGTACGCCTTCGCCCGGAACGTCTGCTCCGTCGTCAGGTTGCGGATGACGCCCGACGCCAGGTCGACCTCCACCTCATCGCCCGCGCTGATGCCCTCGACCGCCTCCGGCGATTCCAGCACGGGCAGGCCGAGGTTGATGGCGTTGCGGAAGAAGATGCGCGCGAAGCTCTTAGCGATGACGCAGCTCACGCCCGCGCCCCGGATGCTGATGGGCGCATGCTCGCGCGACGAGCCGCAGCCGAAGTTGACGTCCGCGACGATGACGTCGCCGCGCTGAACCCGCTGCGCGAAACCGGAGTCCTCAGGAACGCCCTCCATGCAGTGGCTGCCCAGCTCCGCCAGATCGGTAGTGACCAGGAACTTCGCCGGGATGATCTGGTCGGTGTCCACATGGGCGCCGAACTTGTGCGCCTTGCCTTTCAGAGCCATAACCGTTTCCTTTTCAGCGCCGCGCCAATCACGACGCGGGAACAGGAGCTACTCCACCAGCGCCTTCGCCACTTCCTCAGGGTGCGCCAGCCGGCCCGCCACGGCCGACGCCGCCGCCACCGCCGGGTTCACCAGAAACGACTCGCTCTTCACGTGGCCCATGCGGCCGGGGAAGTTCCGGTTGCTGGTGCTCACGCAGCGCTCACCCTCGGCCAGCACACCCATGTAGCCGCCCAGGCAGGGGCCACACGTCGCCGTGCTGACGCCGCACCCCGATTCCGTGAAGACCTCGATGAGGCCCTCGCGCAGCGCCGCCAGGTACATGTCCTGCGTGGCCGGGATGACGATGCAGCGCACCCACGGCGCCACCCGGCGTCCCTTCATGATCGCCGCCGCCTCGCGCAGGTCCTCCAGACGCCCGTTGGTGCAGCTTCCGATAAACACCTGGTCGATGCGGATGTCCTGCTTAGCCGCCTCGGCGACCGTCGTCGTGTTCCCTGGGCTGAAGGGCAGCGCCACCGTCGGCTCGATGGCCGAAGCGTCGATCTCGTAGGTCGCCGCGTAGCGCGCGTCCGGGTCAGAGGCGTAGGCCGTCCACGGCCTCCGCGCCCGCGGCCGCACGAACTCCAGCGTCGTCTCGTCCACGGCCATCAGCCCGGCCTTGCCGCCAGCCTCGGCCACCATGTTGGTCATGGTGAAGCGCGAATCGATGCTCATAGCCGCGACGGCCTCGCCCTCGAACTGCATCACCCGGTACGTCGCGCCGTCGGTCCCGATCATGCCGATGGTGTGCAGGATCA
>JBBITS010000215.1:0-4048 GCA_037440665.1 Chloroflexota bacterium | reverse complement strand
AACCCATCTACGAATCGCTGAAAGAGTTCGACATCATGGCGAAGCTCGCCCGCAAAATCCAGCAGCGCGCCCGCGAACGCGAGGTCGGCGCGTACGTCGACCCAATCGGACTTGAGCACGACCTGAAGCAGATCTTCGAGCAGTGGAGCCTGGGCGGCGAGTTCCAGGAAGGTGACGACCGGAAGGCGCTCGACGTGTCGATGAGCCACTCCCTGCCGACGCGCGGCGTGCGCTACAAGGAGGCGGCGGCCAAAGGCGCGATTCGAATCAAGACGCCAGGGAGCTACGGACCCATCACGGCCATCGCCTCCGACATGCCGGACGACGACGCTCTGGCGCCCCATAAGTGGTTCGTCGAGGGCAAGGAGCCCTGGCCGACCCTCACCGGACGCCAGCAGTTCTACCTCGACCACCCCTGGTACCTGGAGGCGGGCGAGGGCCTGCCCGTCCACAAGGAGAACCCCAACGCCGGCGGCGACTACCCCATCGAGGTCACCGGCGGCCACACGCGCCACAGCATCCACGCCATCTTCCGCTCCAACAAGACGCTTCTGAATCTGCAGCGGGGCGAGCCGGTGCTCTACGTGAGCGTGCGGGACGCCCTGGAGCGGGACCTCAAGGACCACGACCTCTGCTGGGTGTACAACGACGTGGGCGGGTACAAGGTGCACGTGAAGGTGACGCCGGCGGTGCAGCCGGGGCAGGCCATCATCTACCATGCCTGGGAGCCGTACCAGTTCGCGGACTGGATGAGCAGCCAGGTGATCGTGGGCGGGGCCTTCAAGCCGTTGCACCTGCTGGGCGACTACGGGCACCTGACGTACCGGCCTATCCTGGGCCAACCGAGCCACACGCCGCGGGCTCACAAGGTGGAGATCGAGAAAGTCCGGGCGGCGCAGAAAGCGGAGGCCTAGCAGTGACGGAGACAACAGGCGAAGTTCAGGCAGGACCGGCCCTCGAAGTGGCGCTGGCCGACGGCGAGGGAGCGAACATCGTCGCGCAGCTCCTCAAGCAGCACATCGAGGGCATCGTCGCGGCGGCTCCGTCCAAGGCTGGCGCGGCGCGCAGGATCACGGGTAAGCTTGGCATTCACTCGACGGAGCCCGACGCCAAGGTGACCCTGGTCTTCGACGGCCAGCGCGTCGTCATCCAGAACGACTGGGACACGGACCTCGACGGCAGGATCATGGGGCCTCTGAAGCTGCAGACGGAAGCGCTGGCGGGCCAGGCGAACCCGTACCGGGAGATGCTGCGAGGCAAGCTGAAGGTCGGCATCAAGCTGACGCGGCCGCTGTTCATATTGACGACGTACAACTTCCTCAAGGTCCCGAAGCCCGCGCCGCAGGCGCAGGGCTGAGCCAGGGGCATTGGGCGCGAACGAAGAGGACCGAGCGGTCATCTTCGCCGTTTTCGCGCCTTCGCCACGTCTCGGCTAACATAGGCACGCCCGACGCATCTATCCGTCCTGGAAGGATCGCCCATGACTGCAAGCCCATCGCCCATGCTGACAGCCGACCCCGCTAACGCGACCGTGCCGCCCCTGCGGGCCGAACCCCACGCGGTGCGCCCGGACATCTTCATGCACACGGCGTTCGTCAACACGTATGCTATGACCACCAACGCCGGTCTGGTTCTAGTCGATCCCGGGCTCCGGCCCATCGCAGAGGGCGTTCACCGGGCGGTGCGCGGCTGGAGCGACGCGCCGCTGCACACGGCCATCTACACGCACGGGCACGCCGACCACGCCTTCGGCCTCAAACCCTGGCTCGACGCGGGCGAGCGCCCGCACATAGTCGCGCAGGAGAACTGCGTTGCCCGGTTCCATCGCTATCACCTGACCCACGGCTACAACGCGCGGATCAACCAGCGGCAGTTCAGCCTCCCGCGTCCCGAGTTCCCGGACGAGTTCGAGTGGCCGACGATCACCTTCCGCGACGGCCTGACCCAGCGCATCGGCGATACGACGGTCGTCTACCGCGCCGCGAAGGGCGAGACCGACGACCATTTGTACGCGTGGATCCCGCAGCGCCGGTACCTGTTCGCAGGCGACCTCATCGTCTGGTCCGTCCCCAACTGCGGCAACCCGCAGAAGGTGCAGCGCTATCCGGCCGAGTGGGCGCAGGCGTTGGAGGAGATGGCGGCGCTGGACGCCGAATGGCTGTTCCCCGGCCACGGACTCGTTGTCGAGGGCAAGGACGCCGTCCGCATGGTGCTCACCGAAACGGCGGCATGGCTACGGCACCTGATTGACCAGGTCATCGAGCGCTTGAACGCCGGCCAGACGTCGGAGCAAATCTTCCACGAGGTCGAGCCCCACTCGGAGCTGTCGAAGCGGCCCTTCCTTCGCGTGGTGTACGATCATCCCAAGTTCATCGTGCGGAACCTGGTTCGCCTCTACGGCGGCTGGTGGAACGGTAACGCCGCCGACCTGCTGCCCGCGACGCAGGAGGCGCAGGGCCGCGCGATCGCGGAGCTGGCCGGCGGCGTCGAGGCGCTGGTTCTAAGGGGCTGCGAGCTGCTGGCCGCCGGAGATCTGGCGATGGCCTGCCACATCGCCGAATGGGCGGCACGCGGGCATCCCGGCGACCGCGGGGCGCTGGAACTCAAGCGCGACGCCTACCGCGCGAGGCTGGCATCGGCCCGCGAGACGATGACGCAGGGCATCTACCGCGCGGCGATGAACGACGCCCTCACCGCTCTCGGCGAGGAGCCGGAGGGACGCCGGCCGGGACCCCTGTTGTAGCTACTGATGACTGGCGGCCTGGATGCGCGCAGCGACTAGTCTGGTGTTGTGGCGCACCTGCTGGAACCACACGGACCACTCCGGGAACTGCGCCTCCAGCGCCTCGCTGCAGTAGCGCTCGACGTACTGCGAGGGCTCGACCCACCGGTAGTCGGTGTGCTCGTCGCTGAGTGCGACATCGCCGTCGGGCGTTTCACCGGTTGCGAAGCTGCCTGTCGAGGGACTGATGGTCCAGCCATTCGAGGTACGCGTTCAGGCTGTGACTTACCGATCGCATGAGGGCTGCCAGATGCGGGTTGGTGCCTTCCGCGGCCGATAGCACCTGCTCGTTGAAATAGCGCTCCCGGTACTCGCGGGGGTCGATCCAGCGGTAGCCTGAATGCTCGGCGCTGATCATGACCTCGCCGTCAGGGCAATCGCAGGCGTAGGACACCTGCAGCAGGTCGGTTCCGTAGGCGCGCATGGGCGCGACGGCGATGAGGGCCAGAGGCCCGGCGGCCACAAGGCCCGTCTCCTCGGCCAGCTCGCGGCGCGCGGCGTCTTCCAGGCTCTCGCCGGGCTCGACGGCGCCGCCGGGCAGGTACCACGCTCCGGTGGCTTCGCCCATCGCCCGCCGGAGCAGCAGTATCTTCCCGTAGCGCTGTGCGAAGACGGCCGTAGACAGGCCCACCGTGGCCCGCGTCCCGGAGTGTTGCTCTGTCATGCGTCCCGCGCGGTCACGGGAGCAACTCTCCCGTGTTCAGTTCTAGAGCCGCCGCGACGTTGCGTTCGAGGATCGTCGTCGTAAGGGCGGCGCCGCGCTCGTTGGCCGGGTCCAAGGTACCGCAGGAGATCACAGAGTAGACGAGGCAGAACAGCGCGGCGTACCGGTAGTCGAGGAGGCACTGGTCGAAATCGTAGTCCTTTACCCCGGAATCGACCAAGATGCCGTGGTACGTCTTGAGAATGCCCATCTCTTCGCGGCGCCGCTTATCGGGCGGCAGGCTACCGCTCAGGAAGTAGGCGACGTCGAACGCACCACGCCCGCGAGAAGCGATCTGCCAGTCGATGACGGCGAGCGCGTCTTCGCCCTCTGGTCCGCCGAAGAACAGGTTGTCCAGCCGGTAGTCGCCGTGGATGATGGTGCGCGGAGGCTCGGCGAAGCGGTCGAGGATGTTGCAGATTTCCGGCGCCAAGCGTTCGGCGATCCGCAGCGCCTTGGCAGACACCTGATGCCCGAACCGCTCGCAGAAGCCGTCCCACGCCATCTCGTAGCGTTCCTGCGACGACTTCTGGACGGGGTCGTTGGTGCAGGGCATCCAGTCC
>JBBITS010000214.1:0-4070 GCA_037440665.1 Chloroflexota bacterium | reverse complement strand
CATCGAGGGTGTTTCGGAGCAGAGCGGTCAGGCCGGCCAGTTCGTCCATTTCCGCCTCCTCTCGCCGGGCCGCTACCCGGCCATCCATAGACATAAGACAACGCTGGGCGTCCGCATTCAAGAGCAAAATGGACGGAAGAAGGGTGAGGCACACGCCCCCTACGGCCACATGAGCCGCTGGTACTCCTTGCGCAGCTCGCCCCGGAAGTCAGGGTGGGCGACGGCGATCAGCTCCTCGGCCCGCTGGCGGTGGTTCTTCCCCCACAGCCGCGCGACGCCGTGCTCCGTCACCACGATGTCGGTGAAGAAGCGCGGCACCGTGATCACCGCGCCCTGGTCGTGCTGGGCGACGATGCGCGACACCGCTCCGCCCATCGCCGTGGACGGCAGGAGCGTGATGGCGCGTCCGTTGGGCGATAGCGCGCCCGCCAGGTGCATCTCCGGCTGGCCGCCGGTGCCGTTGATCATCCGTCCGCCGAACACGCTCTCCGAGTTCACCTGCCCGATGAGGTCGATGGAGATGGCGTTGTTGATGGCGACGAAGCGGTTGAACCGCGTGAGCGTGCGCAGGTCCAGGACGTACGTCGGGTCGTAAAGCTCGAACGCCGGGTTGTCGTCGATGATCTGGAGGTCGTAGGGGTCGCAGCCCGTCCACGCCGTAGCGACAGCCTTGCGCGGGTTCACCTCCTTGTGGCGCCCGGTGACGATGCCCTCCTGCACCATGCGCGCGAGGCCCGGCCATCCCAACTCCGTGTGGATGCCGAGGTCGCGCTTGCCGGCGAACGCGCCCAGGCGCGCCATGTTGCGCGACGGCTCTCCCGTGCCGATCTGGATGGTGTCGCCGTCGAGGATCAGCTCGCTGAGGTAGCCAGCGATGGCGTTCGCCTCGGGCGGGGGCGTTCCGATGCCGAGCACGTTGCGCGCGTCGTCGGGTGACACCGACGCGATGACGCCGGCGAACACGGCGATGATGCGCGGGTCGGGAAGCTCGTTCCACAGACGATCCCACTCGGCTTTGCGCTCTTCGGGCAGGGGCGCGATGAGACCATCGAAGATCTCGCGGGTGAACGGCGGCGGGTTGAACTCCACGAAATGGTCGATCTCAGATACGTGGATGTAGACGTCGCCGTGGGGCTTCTGGAGCGCCGGGTTGACCTCGGCGATGACCGTCTTCGCATGGCGGGCGTAGATGCGCTGGACCCAGTGGTGCAGCCCGAAGTGGCAGTAGCCGTTCTTGTTGGGCGGGCTGACGGCGACGAACATCACGTCGGGGACCTTCACGTCGGGGCGGCCCTGGTCGTAGGCCTTCATGCCCAGCGAGAAGAGGTTGGGCAGGTACGTGCCGCGCCTCTCGTCCGTCACGAAGCGGGCGAAGTCGCCGATGTACAGCTCGAACTCGACGTTGAACGCCTTCTCGGCGCCGGGGCGCAGCCAGCCGGGGTCGCTGGCCGGCGCGAGGAGGCGCACCGTGACGTTCTCCAGCTCGTCCTTGCGGGCGAAGAGCGCGGGCGGCAGCGTGACCGGCGGGAAGATGGAGAAGACGACGGTGTCGCCCGGCTTCACGGCCTTGACGGCGTCGGCGGCCGAGGTGAGGCGGCTCTTGTAAGTGTCCTCCCAGTTGGACAGGGACGTTCCGGGGCGATCGCTGGCGATCATCGTCGTGGGGACCTCCGTTGGCTTCCTCCGAGTGGCGCTATGATAGCCGACGCCGCGCGAAGGTCAACGGAGGGGGAACCGGCGTCATTCTGACTCCTTCCAGAGGAAGGACGAAAAGAATCTAGCCCTCGGGCGAGGCGGTCTGGCCTGACGTGGTTCCACATGAAGGCCACGCTTCAGCGTGGCGCAAGGGAACGCAACAACGAGGCCGCCTTTCATGGCGGCCTTCACTTCAGCCGCTCACCCGGGCGGAAGTAACATGATGGGCCGGCGTGGGCGCGTTTCGCCGGATGCTTCAGCCCGGCTTCGCCGGTCCTCAGCATGACATCTGTCTGTGGCAGGCTGGGGAATCCCTTTGAACGAACAAAGCGTAGCAGGAGGGTAAGTACCCGTTTGCGGCGCGGTCATGTCTGGTTGCCGGGCAAGGATTCGAACCTTGACAAGAGGCTCCAAAGACCCCTGTGCTACCGTTACACCACCCGGCAACAAACGCTCCCCGGCGAGGCCGGGGCGGTGGATACCATCGAGGCAATCCCGCGCGCCGCAACCGCCTCTCGTGGAGCGACGTCTGTGTTGGTGCCGAAGGCCGGGATCGAACCGGCACGGGCCTTGCGGCCCAACAGTTTTTGAGACTGTCGCGTCTGCCTATTCCGCCACTTCGGCGCGAAAGCCCTTCCCGAAGGGCCTCTGCGACATGATACCAGCGGCGCCGAAACGGCGGGTAGGGTGCGGGCTGCGCCCGGCGCTCGGCGCTCGGCCTGCGCTAGCCTCCTCTGGTCTCTCCCCATGCTCGTATGAGCTGGACGGCTCCATAGAGAGGCCTCTCCGCCACCACGTTGTTGCTCCCCAGCTCGACGACGCTCAGTACCCAGCAGGCCTCGGAGCACTGGTATTGCTTGTGCATCGCCTCTCGCAGGCCGGGGCCTTCTGAAACCAGGTGGACGTAGCGCCCGTCGGCGCTGACGGCAATCTGCTGGTAGGCAACTTCAGGGCCGATGCTCGACACGACCTGATGTGACGTCGCGTCCATGATCTTCAGACCCTGCCCCTTGAGCGTCATGGAGTTGCTTTCGCCATCGGCTACGTACCACCAGCCGACGCCCAGCAGCCACCGGCCGTCGGGTGAGAGGGCGATGCTGCCTATCCCTTCTTCGCTCTGCGCTTCTCGCAGACTGTGGGTATTTATCACCTTGAGGCCCACGGGCTTTTCCATTTCGCACGGCTGCTCCTCTTCCTCCGTGCAGAGGTCGCTCGAAGACCCGGTGACGTAGAGCCAACGGCCGTCGGGAGAGACCAACGCGTCCTTCCGGAAGAATGGACCGCCCTTCGCCTCGGCGGTTCGCACCAGGAGCCCCAGCAGCGACCGCCCCGCGCGCTCAAGAGCGGACTTCTGCTTCGTCACCTTGGCCGAGCGCTCCACTTCCAGCGTTCGGAGGTTGACGACGGTGATCCTGTCCTCCTCGGCGTGGGCGACGTAGTAGCGGCTGCCGTCAGGCGACATGGCGGCGCCCGGCCAGTAGCCGGCGTAGACCTCACCGTTCTCCCCCTGCTCGCGACGGAAACCCGCAAGCACGCCGGGCAGAGCAATCTTCGCCTCGATGCTCCCCGTGTCTGCGTTGACGACGGCCAGGAAGGCGTCACCAATCGCCACGCCAGTTTCTGAGTCGGGCTCCGGGAAACCGAACAGATACACCGTCTTGCCGTCCGGCGAGAGGTGGAGGCGCTGGGTCCAGAAGTCGAGGTCGAGGAGGGCGCGGGCTTCTCTCGCCTTCACGTCCACCGCCCACAGACGCTGCCAGAGGCTACGGTCGCTCTCGGTGGTGATGAAGAACAGGCGGCTGTTGTCGGGGCTCCAGGTGAGGTAGGCAGGACCGGCGAAGAGGACCGGCTCGCCGGCGGGGTCCTCTAGCTGGAAACCTTCGCCCCACCGGTCAAGGCTGAAGAAGCGCAGTTCGCCGAGTGAGCTGAAGAAGCGCGGTTCGCCGAGTGATGAATTGCTGGCCTTGTACCCGGTCGCTGCCAGAAGGCGGCCGTCGGGCGACACCGCCGCCTCGACGGCATTGCCCACATCCAGCGGCCTGTATCCGGGAAGGTCGCTGCCCGTGGCTGGGTCGACAGGACGGAGCGCCCCTGATACCGGCGGGCTCTGGCCGGACCAGTCGACCAGCAGCATGCCGGGAGCCCATGACGCCGCGGGCTGCGCCGGGCGGACCTGGCCCGGACCACCGGATGGCCGATCATCACCACCGCAGGCCGCGAGAAGCATCGCTCCCAGGACAATAGCGAAACAGCCTGCGCGCCCCATCCCCTCACCCTCCCTGCTGTTGCAGGACCGATTCGGCGACCGCGGTCGCCTCTTCTAGCGACAGGTCGCCCTCCAGCCGGTACAGAAGCTCGCTATCCTCCCAGATCAA
>JBBITS010000213.1:0-4100 GCA_037440665.1 Chloroflexota bacterium | reverse complement strand
TCCCGCAGGACGGCTGCTGGTGGCGCATCACCGTCAGGGCCAACGGCCAGCACAGCACGCATTCGAGCGTCGTGACCAGCAGCGCCGTCCAGAAGTAGCAGCGGCTGAGGCTGTCTGTGGTGCGGGCGCCTCGCTGGGCGGCTGCTGCCCGCTCACTCCCTCTCTCGCCTCTCCCACGGCGCTGGCGAACTCCGGCGGCCCGATATCTACTCGCCGGCCTCGAAGAGAACGGCGTTGTTGTCCTCTACCGACTCGTCGATCAGCCCGTCGGGGTCGACGACCGCCGTGAACTCCTCGCGCTCGTCCGGCTTCACATTGGTCGGGATGTCTACGCTCGCCCCTGAACGCAGCTCTTCGACGTCCAGCGACGCCACGGCGAGCGTTCTGTCGCCCTGACGCACAGCCACGCGGATGGTCGCCTCCCCCAGATGGCCTGACCCCTGGTTCTTCACGTTCAGCACCAGCTTCCCGTCGATGACCAGTGGCGGGATCGTCACCACAATGTCTGGCAGACCCGTGCCCACGGGCGTTCCTTCGGCCTCCGCCGTAGGCGTCTCTTCAGCTCGCTCCGGCGGGATGGGGACGATGATCACGTCACCGACCTGAAGGCTGTCGGGGTCGGCGAGACCGGGATTCGCGGCGAGCATCTCGTCCAGCGTCACGCCGTGCGCCTCGGCGATGGACCACAGCGAGTCGTCGGGGGCGACGGTGTATTCGACGCCCTCGACAGGACTGTCGCCGGACTGCGCTTCGAGAGCGGCGACCTGGGATTGGGGATCGCCGGGCTGCGGCGGCCCCGGGGTGGGAGCGACGAGAGGCGCGACCTGAGTGGTGCAACCGGCGGCGACGAGGGAGAGGGCAAACGCGGCCGGCGCCCAGCGCGCGCGGCGGAGCAGCGGTCGGATACGGTTCATCCCGGACCTCCGTTCCGACACCCCGCCGCCGTAAGCATACGACGGGCGCGCAAGATGCGCACCCCCTTGGCGGGCCATCCTTACCCGAAGGGCGCCACGACCGCTCGGAGCTGCGGCGTGACGGCGCTACGGTTGTAGCCTCACCGAAGGGAGGCCGTTCATGCCCTCTGAGGCCGATACCCTGGTTCTTCTCGCGGCGCTGGCCAGCGCCGCCGAACGCGCGACCGAGATCGCGCTCAACGCGCTATGGCCGGATCCGAAACGCATGCCGGGCCTCCGCCGTCTGGCCGCCACCGCCATGTGCGCGCTGGCGGGACTCGTCATGGCGGCGGGACTGCAGATCGACCTCGCGGCCGGTCTGCCGGGCTACGACGCGCTGGCGCACTGGCAGCGTCTGGCGCTGACGGCGCTGCTGATCGGAGGCGGCGCGGCGCCGGTTCACGAGCTCGTCCGCTACGTCGAGGAGAGGAAACGCGCTCTGCAGGCGCAGGCGGCCGGAGGCGGCCAGGCCAGGCCGGCCGGGACAGCGCCGCCAGACGGTCCGTCCGGCCCGTAACGCCCCAGCGGCGCAGGCGTTCTCTTACTGAAGGCCCGGGCAGGGGTTGTCGAAGAATGCGATGTGCGTGGCAGGAGAGCGAATGCCCGGGCCTTACCCTCCTCACACGGCGATCCCCAGGCGCTTGAAGGCATCGTCCACGCTCTTCGTGTAGAAGGCGTAGTCGAACAACTCGTCCAGATCGGACGAAGACAGCCGGCTCGTGACTTCGGCGTCGGCCTCCAGGAGGGCGCGGAAGGGCGAGCGCTCCTTCCAGGCGCGCATGGCGTTGCGCTGGACGACACCGTAGGCGTCAGTCCGCGACATCCCGCGATCAATGAGCGCTAGCAGCACCCGCTGCGAGAACACGAGGCCCTGCGTCAGCTCCAGGTTCTCGCGCATCCGCTCCGGATACACTTGCAGTCCCTCCACGACGCCCGTGAACAGGTTCAGCATGTAGTCCAGCGCCAGGCAGGCGTCGGGCAGGATGATGCGCTCGGTGGATGAATGCGAGATGTCCCGTTCGTGCCACAGCGCTACGTTCTCGTAGCCGGTCAGAGCGAAGCTCCGCACGACACGCGCCAGCCCGCAGACGCGCTCGCACTTCTCGGGGTTGCGCTTGTGGGGCATTGCGCTCGACCCCGTCTGGCCCTCGCCGAAAGGCTCCTCGGCCTCCAATACCTCGGTGCGCTGGAGATGGCGGATTTCCGTCGCGAAGCGCTCCAGCGACGCCGCCACGAGCGCCAGGGCCGAAAGAAACGCCGCGTGGCGGTCGCGCGGCACGATCTGTGTGCTCACGGGCTCGATGGCAAGCCGCAAGCGCCGCAGCGCCAGGGCTTCGACTTCCGGTGGCATGGTGGCGTGAGTCCCGACGGCGCCGCTGAGCTTCCCGTACGAGACCTCCGCCTTCGCCTCGGCCAGGCGGCGCTGATTGCGGCGCGTCTCGCTCACCCAGCCCAGAAGCTTCAGCCCGAAGGTCGTCGGCTCGGCGTGAACGCCGTGCGTCCGGCCCACGCAGAGCGTGTCCTTGTGCTCGATGGCCCTGCGAACCAGCGCATCGTGGAGCGCCGCCAGGCCGCGCTCCAGCAGCTCGGCCGCCTCGCGCAACTGCAGCGCCGTCGCTGTGTCCCAGACGTCGGACGAAGTGGCGCCCAGGTGCACCCATCGGCCCTCGGGGCCAAGGCTGTCGGCCACGGAGCGCAGGAACGCCGTGACGTCGTGGTGAGTGACCTCGAAGTAGCGTTGGACGGCGTCGACGTCGACGCGCGCGTTGCGGCGTATGGTCTCGGCGTCCTCCTTCGGGACGTCGCCGCGCTCGGCCCAGGCGTCGACGATGGCGAGTTCGACCTCCAGCCACTTCTGGAGCTTCGCTTCCTCGGACCAGATGCGGGCCATCTCGGGCCGGCTGTAGCGTTCGATCACAGGAACTCCTCCCGCACGGGCGAGAAGATGTCGATGCAGACGGCGTCCTCAAGGGCGGCAACCTCGTGGGGAACGCCGCCGGGCACGAGGTACGAATCGCCTGCCGCCAGCTCGCGCGATTCGCTTCCGATACGGAAGCGCACCCTGCCCCTGACGACGTATCCGATCTGCTCGTGGTGATGCGTGTGCTCAGGAACGGCCGACCCGGCCGCCAGGTCGATCTCGGCCAGCGTCGTGCGCTCGCCGCTGTTCAAGGTGCGCCGCGCGACGCCGGGGAACATCTCGACAGGTTCAACGTCGTTGCGCGCTGTGAACATCAGACCCGCTTCCTGCGGCGCGCCAGAGGCCCGCGAGTCAAGGGTACTTCACGGCCTGCCGGGCGGCCAGAAGGCGTTCTAGCTCTTGCCGGCGAGTTCAGCGCGGTAAGCCTCGTAGCGCGCGCGGATGTCCTCGTGCTTCAGCGCGAGGATCGACGCCGCCAGGACGGCCGCGTTCCGCGCCCCCCATGACCCAACGGCGACGGTCGCCACCGGGACGCCGGGCGGCATCTGCGCCATGGAGTACAGGGCATCGATGCCCTTGAGCTCCGACGAAGCCAGCGGCACGCCGATGACCGGCAGCCAGGTGTGCGCCTTCACCGCTCCGGGAAGCGCCGCCGCGCCACCCGCGGCCGCGATAATCACCTCAATGCCCACGCCAGCGGCGTTGCTGGCGTACGCGGCTACGTCGTCGGGGTTCCGGTGGGCCGACATCACGTGCACCTCGTGCTTGATGCCCAGCCTGTCGAGCATGTCCTTGCACTCCTGCATGACCTCCATGTCCGACTTCGACCCCACAAGCACAGCGACAAGATTCATGTTGCAGGCTTCCCTTCTCTTATGAGCCCGATGTCCGTGCGGTAGTGCCGGCCTTGGAAGCGGATGCGCTCGACGTTGGCGTAGACCTTTGCCCGCGCCTCCGCGAGCGTCGCCCCCGTCGCCGTGACGCCCAGCACGCGGCCTCCGGCAGTCACGAGACGGCCATCGTCGCGGCGCTTCGTGCCCGCGTGGAAGACAAGCACGTCGCCGTCGAGATCATCCAGTCCCTCAATAGGGAAGCCGGTCTCGTACGCGCCCGGATACCCACCGGACGCCAGCATCACGCACACCGAGGCGCCACCGTCCCATTCCACGGCAACGTCCGCAAGCTGGTTGTTCGCGACGGCTCCACAGATTTCCAGTAGGTCGGAT
>JBBITS010000212.1:0-4100 GCA_037440665.1 Chloroflexota bacterium | reverse complement strand
CCTCGCGGACGAACTTGTCACCATCGGAGTCGTTGTTGTTGTTATTGAATGCGCCGAGGCCGATGGGTAGCAGCGAGGCGCCGATGATCAGCGCCCCCAGGACGTAGAAGAGCTTGACGTTCCCGAAGATCTTGAAGACACCGGTGGGCTTCGTCTTCGGGCCGGTCCAGTCGGCATGGGCGTACGCTTTGCGGCGCTTTCGGCTCCTGGGCATGTCTCTCAGTCACCTTCTCTCTGCTGGCGACTATAACAAACGGCTCTTGGGCAGCAAAAGGAAGGGCGAGGCCAGCCCGGCGGTTGCAAACCGGCCCCCTGTCGGACTACAGTCGCGGAATACGGCCGGGTATGAAGGACCGTCTGCTGGGCGGCGAAGCAGGAAGGAGACTGTGGCCATGAACCGTGACCGGCTCGTTATGGGAGGCTTGCTGGCGGCCGGAGCGCTGATGACAGCCACCGTGGCGGCGCTGTCCGCCATTGTGACGCCGCCCCGCACGGTCCACGCCGAAGTGGATGGTCCCTGTACGGCTACCATCAACGGCGTCGACGTGGTCGGCGTGGACAGCCATGACAAGGGCACAGCCATAAAGGTCAAAAAGAGCGACCGGATCGAGCTGGCGCTGGCGTCGGACCGGGGCCTCGAATCCCACGACATCAAACTCGAATTCTTCGGCAGGAAGTGGACCGCGGACTCCCGCGACGACGACGGCGATACGTCGTGGTCCGACTACATCGAGGTCGACGACTACGCGACGTACGGTGTTGGCCTCTACCGCGTGTTCGGCGTCGTTAATCTCATGGACGGCTCGAAGTGCGTGGGCGGCGCCTACGTGCAGGTCGAGGGCAACCCGCTTACGACTGTCGCCGGCGCCGCCGCGACGGCTGCGGCCGGGTTGGGCACGGCGGCCGCGCTGGGCTCCACCGCAGTCGGCGCCATGCGGCCTGGCGGCGGTCTCGGCGGTCTGCAAGACATGGTTGAGGAGTCGTTCCTGGAAATCCACGATCCCGCGAAGGCCGAGGCGCGCAGGCGTGAAGCCGCGGAAAAGGAGAAGTGGGAGCGGGCGGCCGACAATGCCTCCACGTTGGCCGCAATCTTCGGGTGGTGCGGCATCGTCGCTGTAGCGGCAGCGTCGATGACCCTGGCGTCGATGGTTGGCATCGGCGGGTGGGACGGCGAGACCACCGGCTCCGGCGGGGGCGGCGGCGCTAACTCGGGTCCCATCCGGTTGCCGAGGGCGGCGTGGAGGCCGAAGCTCACCGTGTTGGGCATTTTCAGCGGCCTTCTCGCTGGGCTGGGACTCACCATCCTGCTGCAGCAGTACGCCATTGCCTACCCGGACCTGAGCCTGGTTATTACGTGGCTCGCGCTGGGCGCGGTCGTTTACGGACTCGTGTTTCCGACGCTCGGCCGGACCATAGCTTGGGCGCGGGTCAACGGCCGCATTGCCGCGCTGGAGCGAGGGCTGACGAAGGGGGCGTAGCGGCGTGCAGAGGGTCATCGAGCGGCGACCTTCGGCGGCGAGCCGGTTCGCCATCCGGTTTATCGAGACCTATCGCGAACGGGTCTCGCACCGGCTGCGGGCGCGCTGCCGCTTCGTGCCTGGCTGCTCCGAGTACGGGCTAGAAGCCTACCGCCGCTACGGCTTCGTGACCGCGACGCTGAAGACCCTGTGGCGGCTCGCCCGCTGCAACCCGTTCCGACGGGTCACGGGCATCGTCGACCCGCCGTAGCCGCTGGGGCGGGCCTCAGGCCTGCCCCAGCCAAATCATGCGTGCCAGCGTGAGCGCGCGGTTGTGGTACCCCCGACAGGACTCGAACCTGTGCACCTGGCTCCGGAGGCCAGCGCTCTATCCAACTGAGCTACGGGGGCATCCTCAGCATGATAGCCACGCCTTCTGACGCCACACAAGCAGCTTGACGCCGCCGTGACCAGCGGTAAACAATCTCGGCGGGCAACTGCATATCGGCGGCGAACAGGCCGCGAAACCTGGAGGAGTCTGTCAAGGCTCCTCCATCGTGTTCAGAAGGGGACATGAACGAAGTCGCCGGCGTCCTGCTCGACCTCTTCCTGATCTTCGTCTTCGCCAAAGTGGCGGCCGAGGCGTTCGAGCGCGCGCGCCTGCCTACGGTCATCGGCGAACTGCTGGCCGGCATGATCATCGGCCCACACGCCCTCGGTCTCATCGGCGTCCCCACAGAGCCGATGATTGATTTTTTCGGCGGCGAACACCTGGCGGAAGAAGGGCTCGACTTCGTCTACGAGGTGGTCGCGGAGCTGGGCCTTATCGTCCTTCTCTTCTACGTTGGTCTGGAGACCCAATTCGAGGCGCTCCTGCGCGTGCTGCGCCGGGCGAGCGTCGTCGGCGTGCTCGGCGTCGCGCTGCCGATGCTGTTCGGAGTTGCGTTCATCGCGGCGCTGGGTCACAGCTCGGAAGAGGCGCTCTTCGTTGGCGCGGCGATGGTCGCCACCAGCGTCGGGATCACGGCGCGCGTGATGCGCGATATCGGCGCGTTGGGGTCTCGGGAGGCTCGCATCATCCTTGGCGCGGCAGTGATCGACGACATCCTCGCGCTCCTGGTGCTGGTCGTCGTGTCTGACCTTGCGGAAGCCGGCTCGGTTGACGTAACGCAGACGGCGCTGGTCGCCGTGCAGGCGGTGGCGTTCGTCAGCTTCGCTGCCTTGGTGGGGGCTCGGCTGATGACACGCTACAGCCTGCACCTCGAACGGCTGCGCATGGCTTCGGCTCCTCTGGTGGTGGCCATGGTGCTGATGCTGGGCCTCTCGGCGCTGGCGGCGGAGATCGGCCTCGCGGGAATCATCGGCGCCTTCCTCGCGGGCATCGTCCTGGCCGAGTCGCGGGAACAGCTCCGCCTGGAGCGCGACGTGTTCGCCATCTACGAGTTCCTGGTGCCGTTCTTCTTCGTGCTCACGGGCGCGAGGGTTGACATGGGCGCGCTGGGCGACCCTGATGTCCTCGGCCTCGCTGCTGGCATCACCGGGCTGGCCATCGTGGGGAAGATCATCGGCTGCGGGCTGGCAGGAGCCGGCCTGGGCTGGCGCTCGATGACCATCTTGGGCGTCGGCATGACGCCGAGGGGCGAGATCGGCTTCGTCGTCGCCAGCATCGGGCTCTCGCTGGGGGCCATCTCCGACGACATCTTCTCCGCTGTCGTCATGATGAGCATCGCGACGACGCTCCTCGCGCCGCCCGTCCTGCACCTCCTGTTCCGTCAGCAGGCTGCGGAAGACGCCGACGCGGCCGAGGCGTCCGCGCCGTCGCCCGCCTAGCCAGCTCCGTTGGCCTGCGTATAATGGCGTCCACTATGGCCACCTTTCCGCTGGCCGGCGTCCGCGTGCTCGACTGCACGGTGTGGCAGCAAGGTCCGTACGCAACGGTCATGCTCGCCGACATGGGCGCGGACATCCTCAAGATCGAAGAACCGGCATCGGGCGACCCCGGCCGCGGTCTGCGTCCGTTCAGCGCTACGGGACTCGGCGGCTACTTCCAAGCGCTCAACCGAGGCAAGCGCTCGGTGGCGCTCGACCTCAAGAACCCGGCGGGGCGAGACGCGGCGCTGGCGCTGGCGCGCGACGCCGACGCATTCGTCCACAACTACAGGCCCGGCGTCATGGAGCGCCTTGGTCTTGCCTATGACGATGTGCGGGCCGTGAACCCTGGTATCGTCTACGTGCGGGCTTCGGGCTACGGTCCGAAAGGCCCCGACGCCGAAGCTGGTTCGTTCGACATCCTCGCGCAGGCGCGCGGCGGCGTGATGAGCGTCACCGGCGAGCCCGACGACCCGCCGTTGCCCACCGGCGTGCCCATCGCCGACCACGTGGGCGCGATGATGGCGGCGTTCGCAGTCGTCTGCGGCATCGCCCACCGCCAGCGCACGGGCGAGGGCATCGAGATGGACGTCTCGCTCCTCGGTAGCCAGCTCGCCATGCAGTCGTTCAACCTGACAACGTACATGCTCATGGGCCAACTGCCGGAGCGCCGCTACAGGGGCGGCACGTCGCCGTTCTGGACCGTCTACCGGGGCGGCGACGGACGCCACTTCGTCATCGGCATGCTTATGGACCGTGGCTGGCCGGAGCTGT
>JBBITS010000211.1:0-4152 GCA_037440665.1 Chloroflexota bacterium | reverse complement strand
CCCGTTCACCAGCCCGCCGCACTGCTGTCGGCTGTACCGCCTATTTCGTCAATGACCTTCAGCGTGGCGTGCGGGGCTGGTGAAGGCAGAGCGGGAAGGGAACAGAGGGCAGGGAGCTGAAGGCTGAAGGCTGAAGGCTGAAAGCCAAAAGCTGAAAGCTGACAGCCGCCTCAGCCGGCGACGCTGCACCCGGCGCAGGAGCCGGCGGAACAGCCCACGCAGGCGCCGCCCGCGACGGACGTGAGGGCGCCGTCCTCGCCCCGCCATCGACGCGAAGAGGGAGAGGACGCGGCCCGCCCCCTCGTGGCCCGACGGGCAGGTGGCCGGCTCGTCGGAGCGGGACATGGGGCGGAGCTGTTCGAACTTTGCGTCGCAGCGGCGGCAGTAGTACTCGTAGATTGGCATCAGCTTCACGGTAGGGGGCGATAGGCCGAGGCGTCAAGGCCGTTCGGCCCGTTGACGCGTGGCCCATACTTCTGCTATTCATAATTTCATGAAATATGTCCTGGCCGGCGACCCCCGGCAGATCTACCGGCTCCACGCCCGGCTCTGTCGCACGTTCTCTAATCCGCTACGGCTGGAGGTGATCGACGTCCTCCGGGATGGCGAACTGACCGTCTCCGAGCTGGCCCGGCGGGCGGGCGCCGGCCTCACGACGATGTCGCAGCACCTCGCGCTCATGCGCGAGCAGGGCGTGCTGATGACCCGGCGCGACGGCGTATCGGTCTACTACCGCATTGCCAACCCGAAGATGCTCGACGCCTTCGACCTGCTGAGGCAGGTCCTGCGGGAGCGCATCGAGGAAGAACACACGCTCGTCACAGGCAGGACGAAGCACATGGGGAAGGGTGGTTGACGTTGAAGGCGCTGATCATCATCAACGACGCCCCGTACGGCAGCGAGAAGGCCTACAACGCGCTGCGCCTAGCCATGACGCTCCAGCGCGAGCACGAGGGGATCGAAGTGCGAGTGTTCCTGATGGCGGACGCCGTGCTCTGCGCGCTCCCCGGCCAGGCGACGCCGCAGGGCTACTACAACCTGGAGCGAATGTTGAAGTCGGTCATCAACAAGGGTGGCCAGGTGAAGGTTTGCGGCACCTGCTCTGAGGCCCGCGGCATCAAGGACGCCCCGCTAATCCCGGGCGTTGAAATCAGCGCCATGAGCCAGCTCACGGCGTGGGCCGTAGAGTCGGACCGCGTGCTGACGTTCTGACGGCACATGACGCGACGCCCGGCGGTTGGTGTATGCTTGAACTGCCGCGCTCCGGCGTCGTGTCGCCCGTCAGCATCGGCAAAGGGGTGAGCCATGGCTGAGCCACAGACCATCGTCATCCTCGGCGGGGGCATCGGGGGCGTCGTCGCCGCGCGCCACGTCCGCTCGCTGGTCGCCCCGGAGCACAGGGTCGTCCTCGTCGACCGCCAGCCGCTGCAGTCGTTCCCGCCGTCGTACACATGGGTGATGACGGGCGAGCGCCGGCCCGCCGACATCACCCGCGACCTGCGCAGGCTGCGCCGCAAGGGTATCGAGGTCGTTGAGGGCGCCGTGGAGGCCATCGACTTCGGTGCCCAGCGGGTGGCGGCCGGCGGCGCTGAAGTCCGCTACGACTATCTGATCGTGGCGCTGGGCGCGGAGCTGGCGACGGACGCCGTGCCGGGCCTGGCCGGCCAGGCGTTCAGCTACTACCAGGCCGACGAGGCGTGGCGCCTGCACCACGAGCTGGAGCGCTTCACCGGCGGAAAGATCGCGCTCCTCATCGCGTCGCTGCCGTACAAGTGCCCTGCGGCGCCCTACGAGGGCGCGATGCTGCTGGAGGCGCTGTTCAGGAAGCGCGGCATCCGCAACCGCGTCGATCTGTCGATCTCGACGCCCGAGCCGCAGCCGATGCCGGTGGCCGGGCCGGACCTCGGCGCGGCGGTCAGCGCGATGCTCGAACAGAAGGGCATCGCCTACCACCCGAAACGCCAGACGAAGGAGGTCGAACCCCAGGCGAAGGAGATCGTCTTCGAAGACGGATCCCGCGAGAAGTACGACCTGCTGATAGCCGTTCCGCCGCACCGGCCGCCTGGCATCGTGCGCGATTCACTGATCGCGGGCGAAACGGGCTGGGCGAAGGTCGATCCCGGCACTCTGGCCACGGGGCAGCGTCATGTGTACGCCATCGGCGACGTGACGGCCATCAGGCTGCCCGATGGGCTGATGCTGCCCAAGGCTGGCGTTTTCGCTCATGCCGAGGCCGAGGTCGTGGCCCAGAACATCGCGGGGGCCATCAAGGCACGCGGCGGCGGCAAGCGCTTTACGGGCGAGGGCACGTGCTTCCTGGAGATCGGCGACGGCAAAGCGGGCCTGGCCAGGGGCGACTTCTATGCCGAGCATCGGGACGTCCGGATGAAGCCTCCGGCGAAGCTGTACCGGCTGCAGAAGATGGCATTCGAGAAGTGGTGGCTTTTCCGCTGGTACTGACGTGAAGATCGCGCGCTCGCAGCTTCGACAACTCGTCGAACTGGCGCGGCAGGCGCTGCCGGGCGAGGCGTGCGGCCTGCTGGCGGGCGGCGACGGCCGCGTGCAGGAAGTGATGCCCCTGACGAACGTCGAACACAACCCGGTGGGTTGCGGCTGGCGTGCCGACTCGCGGGAGCAGTACCGGGCGTTCCAGCGCATCGACGAGCAGGGATGGAGGCTGTTGGGCATCTATCACTCGCACCCGCGCTCGCCCGCGTACCCGTCCGACCGCGACGTCGAGCACGCTCTGTACCCCGACGCGCGCTACGTCATTGTGTCGCTGGCCGACGAGAAGCGCCCCGACGTGCGCGCCTACCGTGTCAGCGGCGGACGGGTCGAGGACGAGCCGCTGACCGTCGAAGGCGCGTGAGCGGCGAGCCCTTCGATTCGCTGGTAGACCGATACGAACGCTGGTTCAGCGAAGGACCGGGTCGCGCTCTGTTCCCAGCCGAGCTAGAGGCCGTGCGCCGTGTGGCCTGGGGCGCGCCGGGGCCGTGGATAGAAGTAGGGGCGGGCACGGGAGTTTTCGCACGGGCGCTGGGAGTGAACCTCGGCATTGACCCGTCGTGGCTGATGCTGACGAGGGCATGCGATCGGGGGGTGCTGGTAGCGCAAGGCGTCGCCGAGGCGCTGCCCCTGCGTGACGGCTCGGCTGGGACTATCTTCCTGATCACGACGCTCTGCTTCCTTTCGGACGCGCGCCGGGCGCTGCGCGAGGCGAAATACGCGCTCATGCCGGGCGGGAGCCTGGTTGTCGCCGAGATACCACGCGACAGCCCGTGGGGGAGGCTGTACGAGGAGAAGGGGCGGGCGGGCAGCCCGTTCTACGCGGACGCGAAGTTCTACACGGTGCGGGAGACCGTCGCGATGCTCCGGGCCGAGCGCTTCCGCGTCGAGGCCTTCGCGTCGACGCTCCTGCAGCCGCCGTCGGACGCCCCGTCGCCCGAGGCGGCGCACGACGGCGTGGTGCCGGGCGTGTCGTTCGTCGCCTTGCGGGCCGTGCGGGGGTAGAGGGCTGCGAAGCCTATCGCGCGAGTGAAGCGATGACCTTGCGCAAGTCCTCTTCCGTGAAGTCCTCTCCGAGCAGCGCCGTCGCGGTCACGTAGGTACCCTCGGTTTCGAATTCGACGATGAGGATATCGCTTCGTTCTGGCGGGGGACCGTAGACGGTTGCAAGATATGGTCCGATGGTCTCCTTGCGCACAAAGGTGGGTGCGCCACCCATCGTTCGCTTCTGGTTGCTCTGCGTGATGGTCACGCCACCCATGGCTTGCTCCGGTCCCTTAACCACGAGGTTCACTTCTACATAGGGATTCTCGCTCGATCCCTCGTGTTCGTACCGCACGACCTGAACCTTGTCGGACACGCGGTACAGCTCGGGCAGGGACGCAGGCAGGAGCGGCTGGAAACCAGCCCTCGCCGCTATCTCGCCCGGTTCGCCGACCGCGACCAGAGAGACGTTGGCGCCTGTAGGCTGGGCTTGGCCACCAGAGCCTCCGCGCAGCGCTAACCCTAGCCCGGTTAGCGTGCCAAACATTACCGCACCCGTGAGAACAGCTACTGTCGCAAGACGGCTTCGCGCTTTCATTACATACACTTTGGTCGCGTCCCAGGATTGCTGTAAAAACAAGACGGTGTAGTCTCCGCGGTGAA
>JBBITS010000210.1:0-4178 GCA_037440665.1 Chloroflexota bacterium | reverse complement strand
AGAAGGCCAACTCCGGCCACCCCGGCACGGCCATGGGCCTGGCCACGGCGTCCTACGTGATGTGGACGAAGTTCCTGAAGTTCAACCCGCGCGACCCGCAGTGGCCCGACCGCGATCGCTTCGTCCTCTCCGCCGGCCACGCCTCGGTCCTGCTCTACAGCCTGCTCTACCTCACCGGCTACGACCTGACGCTAGACGACCTCAAGAACTTCCGTCAGTGGGAGAGCAAGACGCCCGGCCATCCCGAGGCCACCCACACACCGGGCGTCGAGGTCACCACCGGGCCGCTGGGCCAGGGATTCGCCAACGGCGTGGGCATGGCGCTCGCCGAGCGCTTCCTCGCCACGCTCTTCAACCGCCCCGGCCACAACATCGTCGACCACCACACCTACGCCATCTGTAGCGACGGCGACCTGATGGAAGGCGTGGCGTCCGAGGCGGCGTCGCTCGCCGGCCACCTGAAGCTCGGCAAGCTCATCTACCTGTACGACGACAACAAGATCTCCATCGACGGCAGCACCGGCCTCACTTTCACCGAGGACGTCGGCAAGCGCTTCGATGCCTACGGCTGGCACGTGCAGCGTATCGACGGCATGGACGCCGAGGCCGTCGCGAACGCGCTGGCGGCGGCGAAGGCCGAGACGTCTAAGCCATCGCTCATCATCGCCCGCACGCACATCGGCTACGGCAGCCCGAAGTATCAGGACACCGCTTTCGCCCACGGCAACCCGCTGGGCGAGGACGAGGTCCGCGCCACCAAGCAGCGCCTCGGCTGGGACCCCGATGCGCACTTCCTCGTCCCCGACGAGGCGCTCGCCGAGTGGCGCAAGGCCGTCGACCGCGGCCGGGCCGCGCAGGACGAGTGGGAGCGCCGCTTTGCGGCTTACGCCCGCGAGTATCCCGCCGAGGCCGAGATGTTCCGAACCGGCATGTCGCGCGGCATGCCCGCGAGTTGGGACGCCGATCTGCCCGTTTTCGACCCCGGCGACAAGCCCATCGCCACGCGCGCCGCGTCGGGCAAGGCGCTGGACGCCGTCGCGAAGCGCGTGCCCTACCTGGTAGCCGGCGGCGCCGACCTCACCGAAAACACCAACACTAAGATCTCGGGCGAGACGGACCAGAGCGCAGAGAATCCGTCAGGACGCGTGCTGCGCTTCGGCATCCGCGAGCACGCCATGGGCGCTATGGCCAACGGCGTGCTGGCCCACGGCGGCGTCGTCCCCGTCACCGGCACGTTCATGGTGTTCTCCGACTACATGCGTCCGTCCATTCGCATGGCCGCCCTATCGAACCTCGGCGCGATCTTCGTGCTGACCCACGACAGCGTAGGCCTGGGGGAGGATGGACCTACGCACCAGCCCATCGAGCACCTCGCGTCGCTGCGCGCCATCCCCGGCCTCGCCGTCATCCGCCCCGCCGACGCCAACGAGACGTCCGAGGCGTGGCGCGTCGCCATGGAGCGCCGCAACGCCCCGACCGTCCTCGCGCTCACGCGCCAGGCCGTGCCCATCCTCGGCCGCGCGCAGCTTGCGCCCGCGTCCGGCCTGCGCCGGGGCGCCTACGTCATCGCCGAGGCTGAAGGCGGCGCGCCCGACGCCATCATCATCGCGACCGGCTCCGAGGTGGCTATCGCCCTGGACGCGCGGGAGCGCCTGGCCGCCGAAGGCGTGCGCGCCCGCGTCGTCAGCATGCCCTCGTGGGAGCTGTTCGCGGCGCAGCCGCAGTCGTACCGTGACGAGGTGCTGCCGCCTGCAATAAAGGCCCGCGTGGCCATCGAGGCGGCCTCGCCCTTCGGCTGGGAGCGCTGGGTAGGCAGCGAGGGGCGCGTCATAGGCATCAACGGGCGCTTCGGCGCGTCGGCTCCCTACGCCGTCATCTACGAGAAGCTGGGGCTGACGGCCGACAACGTGGCGGGCCAGGTGCGCGAGCTGCTGGCCCGGAGCGCCCCCGCGCGGCGCTAGACGCCCTCATTCGTCTGACGCTTCGGGCGCGCGCCGCAGCGCGAAAACCTCCCGCGGACGCAAACGCATGACCCACATCGCGCTCAGCCCCATCACCGCAACCGCCGCGTTGGTAAGCAGGTGCCCAGTCACCGCGAACGCCAGCGCTTCCTCGCGCGCCACACCCTGGAGGGCGAGCACCTCCACCATCGCCACCTCGTATGTACCCAGATTCTGGAAGGTGATGGGGAAGTCGGCAACGACGTTGGCGGCGATGGTCACGCCCAGGTACGCGCCCAGAGCGAGGCCGAGGCCGAACGCCAGTCCGAAGATGAAGAACATGAGGACCTGCACGAACCACGTCGCCAGGTTCAGGCCGACGGTCAGGCCCAGCAGCCGCGGGTTGCGCATCGTCTCCAGGCCGTCGACGAAGCGCGGCCAGGCGTCCTGGATCGCCTGCCGGACGGCGGGCGCCAGCAGCCGCCACGCTCGCCATTGCGGCGGACGCCGGGGCAGGAACCGCGCCGCCAGCGCCGAGACGGCGAAACCCGCGGCCGCCGCGCCGATGAGCGTCCACAACAGCGGCGCAGGCACCAGCTCTGTTCCCACAAGAAACGCGCCCAGCAGCACGATCAGCAGGAACGTGATGCCGTCGATTATGCTCTCGACGGCGCGGCTCGCCACGAGGCCGGCGCGGGAGAGGCCGTGCCGGTTCGCCACGACCTGTATCTTCACGAGGTCGCCCACGCGCGCCGGCAGCACGCTGTTCACCAAGTTGCCCACAAGAAACGCGCCCAGCAATCCGGGGAACGGCGGGCGCCCCACGCGCTCCAGATAGAGCCGCCAGCGATACGTGTCCAGAAGCCGCGTGACCGGGAAGATGGCCATGGCAAGGATCACCCAGCCGTAGCGCGCCTCGCGGAATGGGTCCACTGCGTCGCGCACGTCGACGCGCCACAGCAGCACGCCGAGAAAGACCGCCGTCGTGACGAGCTGCAGCGCCCACGGGTTGCGCCACGCGCGCGCCAGCCAGCCGTCCTCGCTCCTGGTCACGGCGCCCCGCCTACGCTCTCGGTGGACAGCGCCTCGGCGTACGCGCCGTGGTACGAGGGCGGCAGAAGCCGCCCGATGGCGAGCATGATCCGCGCGCTTGTCTCGCGGTCCTCGTCCTCGCGCGAGAGGCCCGGGGCAAGCTCCAGGTGGAACGGAGCGCCGAAGCGGATGCAGAACGCGCTGTCTTCCTCCCACAGACCCACCGGCAGGAAAGGATGCCCCCGGCGCGCCAGCGTCGCCAGAAACAGCCCTGTGCCGGGACGTGGCTCTTCGAGCGGCCCCGTGGTGTCGAGGCCTTCGGGCGTCAGGGCGATGGGCGCCTCGGAGAGCGTCCGCGCGAGGTCGCGCAGTGCCGCCGCCCGTCCCATCACCAGCTCCTCTCGCCGGGCGATGGTCACGAACCCGTAGGTGTTGGCGATGCGGCGGAAAAGCCAGCGCGTGAGCGCGGGCGGGATGCGCACGGGCCCCGCCTTAACGTCGACGTACTCGCTGGTGAAGGCCCAGCGCGGCTCCGGCTGGCCAGGACGTCTCCGGGCCAGCGCCGCGCTCACCAGCATGGCGCAGTGAAACGGCCGCAGCCCGCGCCGGCTGAAGTGGTTCATGACAAGGATGAACGAGCCCTCCGCGGGCGCCAGCTCCACGCCCTCGACGTACCGGGGCAGACGGCGATTGTGCGCCGCCACCAGTTCCCCGTCCCGCGCGAAGGAGCGCCGCCTGCCCAGCAGGAGATCGATAGCCCAGAAGATGAGCCGCAGTTGGGGGACGCCGTAGGCCGGTCGTCCCTGCCGCGCTGACGTGTCTGATGCGACGGTCATTCCTGTATGCTCCTCCCGGACGCCTCGCGCTCGCGCAGGAAGGGACGCCGTGGCCGCAGCCCCACTCCGGCAAGGGGATGATATCCCGCGCCTGAACCGGTTGCTGTACGCCTCCCACAGCTTCGGGTCCAGCGTGCTGTCGCGGGCCACGCAGGCCTGGCTCATCTTCTTCTACGCGCCGCCCAAAGAGGAAGACGCCGAGACCATCGTCCCGCGCCTCGCCCTCACAACGATCCTCCTCGTCCTCGGCATCCTCGACGCCATCGACGACCCGCTCATCGGCTACTGGAGCGACCGCACGCGCACGCGCTGGGGGCGGCGGCTGCCGTTCATCCTGTTTGCGACGCCGTTCTACGCGCTGCTGTTTTTC
>JBBITS010000209.1:3599-4200 GCA_037440665.1 Chloroflexota bacterium | reverse complement strand
GCCCGAGACGTCGATGCGCAGGATCTTGCCCAGCAGCGTGCCAAGGCTCTGGCCGTTGTCCTGAGGGTCGCCAGCGCCGCCGCCGTCACCGACGCCGATGTAGAGGTAGCCGTCGGGGCCGAAGGCGAGCTGACCGCCGTTGTGGTTCTCGGCGAACTGCGCGATCTCCAGTAGCACCTCCTCCGACGCCGGATCGAGCGCGCCATTCACAAAGCGGAAGCGCGAAAGCTGCGTCCGGCGCGGGCCCGTGGGCGTGTAGTAGATGTACACGGCGCCGTCCGTCTCGAAATCGGGCGAGAACGCCAGGCCGAGGAACCCCTCCTCCGTCCCGAAGTCGGGCCGCACCTTCGCCGTCAGGTCGGCGAACACCGTCACCTCGCCCTGGCCGTCCGCGCGAGCGCGGTAGAACATGCCCTCCTGCGTCATGATCAGACCCTCGTCGTCCGACCCGGGCAGCGGTTCGAAGTCGACGGCATGCCAGAACAGGCCCTCGGGGATCACCGGCACGAGTTCGTAGGCGCCGGCCACCGGCGTCATCGCCGATGGCTCTGGCGTAGCCGTGGGCGAGGGAGAGGGACGCCCGGCTGGCGACGGTGACGCG
>JBBITS010000209.1:2655-3582 GCA_037440665.1 Chloroflexota bacterium | reverse complement strand
TCGGACCAGGCGACGCATCCGGCGCAGGACCGTCGCTGTCGGAGCCGCAGGCTGCGGCCAGCGCGGCGACGACGACGGGCGCGATCGTCAGTCTCCGAAGGCGACTCGCCAGGGCGAGCGCCAGGGCTCTGAGCGAAAGGAGCACGACGCTATGTTCCCGCACGTGTCGGCTATGGTCGAGGGGGAACCTTTACGCGCCCGCCGTCGTCTTTCCTGAGCGAGGACTGTCTGGAAGTGCGCTACATCTGGAAGGGAGGCGGAACATGAAGAAGCCGATGCTTGCGCTGGCAGGGCTGGTGGCCCTGGCCGCGGCCGGGCTGGCCATCGGCGTCGCGGTCGCCGGCTCGCCGTTCGGCTCCGGCTCCAGCGACACGCTGGAGCACGAAGAGGCCATGGCGGGCGATGGAGAGGCGCCCATGCCCGTGCCGCCGGAGGGCAGCGGCTCCCTGGAGCCCGGCGGCGACGTGGTCGTGAACCCCGACGAGCCGGTGTCGTCCGGCCCCATCACGTCCATCGACGACATCGATCCCGACGAGTGCAACCTGGTTCACAACGTCGACGCCTGCGAACGGCAAGCCGTCGCCACAGCGAAGGGCGACCTGACCCAGCGCGCGGGAGCCGCCGAGGAAGACATCGCGGTGGAGAGCGTAGAGTTCGTCGAATGGCCCGACGGCTGTTTGGGTATCGAGAGGCCGGAGATGGCCTGCATCTTGATGGTGACGCCGGGCTATCGCGTGATCCTGTCTGCCGGCGGCCAGGCGTACGAGTACCACACCGACCTCGCGGGCCACGCCGAGCTGGCGGAATAGGTCATCGAAGACTAGACCCGGAGAGGGGCCGCGCCACCACCCTCTCCCCGCGTCGGGAGGGCTCCAACGTACGGAGCCCTCCCGTTCTGCTTGACGGCCTCCGGCGCGGTACATAAGC
>JBBITS010000209.1:0-2563 GCA_037440665.1 Chloroflexota bacterium | reverse complement strand
CAGTTGCGCAGCTTCCAATTCGCCCCGCCTGGTTCCCGAACTCAGACCTGGCATGCTTGGCCCGCCAGGACCACCGTCACCTCAGGCGCCAGCTACCCTATAGCATCTTGACAGCATTCCTATTGCTGCTATGATGTCTTAGCCATGCGCACCACCGTGACCCTCGACCCCGACGTCGTCGAGCGGCTCAAAGCGCTCGCCCGGCGCCGCAACCTGTCGTTCAAGGCCGCGCTCAACGACGCCGTTCGCGCGGGGCTGGCCGCCGAGCGCGGCGGAAGCCGTCCCTACAAGGCTCCGGCGCGACCGATGCGTCTGCGGCCGGGCCTCGACGTGACGCGCGCGCTGCGGATGGCTGACGCGCTCGAGGACGAGGAGATCGTCCGCAAACTCGAACTCCGCAAGTAGACAGCTTGAGCCGCCGCGGTGAAGCTGCCCGACGTGAACCTCCTGCTGTACAGCCTCGACGAGGCGTCGCCCCACCATGCGCGCGCCCGGCCGTGGCTCGAGGAACTTCTGTCCGGCACCGAACCGGTTGGCTTCGCGTGGCCGGTCCTGCTCGCGTTCCTGCGCCTGTCCACCCGCCCGCAGCTTTTCGAGAACCCTCTTGCGCCCGCCGAAGCGTTCGACATCGTTGAGGGCTGGCTCGCCCAGCCGTGCGCCCTCGTCCTCCATCCTACGGAGCGCCACCTCGCCATACTCCGCGGGCTTGTCGAGCCGCTGGGGACGGCGGGAAACATCACGACGGATGCGCACCTGGCGGCGCTTGCCATCGAGCACGGTGGCGAGGTGTGCTCGGCCGACACCGACTTCGGGCGCTTCCGCGGACTTCGCTGGACCAACCCGCTGGAATAGGAGGACCTGCGGTTCCATCGTGGTGTCTGAGCTAGTGCCGGAGTTCCTTGCCGATTCATTCCGAGGCGGCGGTTGGCAGAAGGCCCTACCGGCGCCGCGTACTCGCTGCCGCCACGAAGGAGTAACGTCGGACCGCTCTTCAGAGCCTCGGCGCTGTGTGATGAGGCGATGTCGAAGGCCGAGGCGGTCCTGCCTTCCAAGCAGACTGTCGCGGGTTTCCGCCGGTCTCCGAAGGCGCCTCGCCTCGGGCGAGGGACGGACCTTCGGCAGTCCCGTCCCCCGCTCCAACGCGCCACGGCGGCCCACACGATCAACCTTTTTGTTCATCGAGTTTGCTCTCCCGAAAGGACTACCATGACATCAGACCAACCCGGCGACAGGCAGCCCGCCGCCCACGACCTGCAGCAGGCGCTCTCGATCGTCTCGACCGGCTATGACGCCGTCTACGCCGCGGCCTCAAAGAGCCCGACCTTGCGCCGGCTCTGGCATGAGCATGCCGAAGGGCCGGACTTCCCGGAGGCGTTTGGGCACATCAGCTTCACTACCTTGCCGGAACTGCAGCGTGTGGTGAGCGAGCTTCGACTCAACCCGGGAGACACCGTCGTTGACCTCGGCTGCGGCATGGCGGGCCCGGCGCTGTGGGTGGCCCGCGAGACGGGCGCCCGGCTCGTCGGCATCGACCTCTCCGCTGTGGCGGTCGAACAGGCCGCGGCCCGGGCGCGCGACCTGGGCCTGGCCGAGCAGGCGCGTTTTGCCGTCGGTTCGTTCGCGGAATCAGGTCTGGACAGCAACTTCGCTCCCGCCGCGATGAGCGAAGACGCCTTACAGTACGTCCCCAGCAAAGCGGCGGCGCTGGCGGAGGCTGCGCGGATTCTGCGGCCGGGCGGCCGTCTGGTCTTTACCGCCTACGAGCTGGAGCCGAGCCGGGCCGCCAACGTGCTCGTCCTCAACGTGGACCCGGTCGAAGACTACCGTCCTCTCCTGATGAACACCGGGTTTTCCGTCACGGCCTACGAAGAGGTTCCCGGCTGGCCGGAGCCCATGACGACCGCCTACTCGGCAATTGTCAACGCGAGAAGCGCCCTGGTCGCGGAAATGGGAGAGGCGGCAGCGGGCGCCCTGCTGCTGGAGATGTCCATGACGCTTGAGCACCGGCCCTACCGGCGCCGCGTGCTCGCTGCCGCCACGAAGGAGTAACGTCGGACCGCTCTACGGAAGCTCGGCGCTGTGTGATACCACGGTGTCGAAGGCCGAGGCGGTCCTGCCTTCCAGGCAGGCCATCGCGGGTTTCCGCCGGTCTCCGAAGGCGGCTCGCCTCGGGCAAGGCGCGGACTCTCGGTAGCCCGGTCCCCTGCCCAAGGTCCATGCCTTTCCTGGACACTTGCCCTTGGCCCGCGCTTCTCCATCAGCCTGAGCCGTCTGGCCCTTACCATTCGCGCACCCCTATGCCGGAATTGCAGAGTCGAGTCTGCCCATGGCGCCGGCCCTGGCCCCGAAGTAGTTAGGAGAGAGACCTCGTGACCACCCAGACCGGACTCCGCATCGTCGAGGCGACGCCAGAACACGCGCCCTTCATCGCCTGGACGACCCTCACAGCCTTCCGCTCGCACCTCGAGCGCGGCTTCTGGGACTTCATGCTCGACGGCGACGAGGCGTACAAGCTGCGCTACCTGGAGGCGCTGGCCGCGACCTCTCAACGTCACTGGGTTCA
>JBBITS010000208.1:0-4277 GCA_037440665.1 Chloroflexota bacterium | reverse complement strand
GTCGGCGTGGGTGTTGGTGTTGGCGTGGGTGTCGGTGTCTGCGTCTGGAGGGATTCACAGCCCAGGTTGTAGAACGGCCCAAGCAGGACCACGTCGCTCAGGTTCACAGAGTCCGACATGTTCAAGTCGAAGCGCTGGTTGTAGCCCGGCTGGCCACGCGATGTGTTATACGAAGGCCCGAGCAGGGTCACGTCGCTCAGGTTCGTGGTCTGGCTGTCGTTGAAGTCAGACGGCCATGCATCGGGCTCGTCGTCGGCTGCCGGAGTCGCATTGCAGTGGAGGACCGGATCCGTGCCGGTGTGGGCCTCGACCGCGGCGGTGAACCCGTCGCAGTCGGCGTCGTCGGCCGGGATCGCCCAGGGCGGCAGTTCCTGGGTCGGGTTGGGCCAGGCCGGGCAGTTATCCGTCGCATCGTCAATCCCGTCGCCGTCGCTGTCCGCGATGAAGTTCGCGGTTACCGTCTTCGGTCCGCTCATCGTGACGGCCCCGGGGTTCGCGTCGGCGGCGTCCGCGCCCGTCCAGCTTGACCAGGAATACCCGGCGGCCGGAGAGGCCGAAATGCCCACCACCGTCGTGGCTGCATACTGCGGGCTCGTGGCGTCGGTCGGGCAGCCGCCTGAGTTCGGCGGCGCGTGCGAGAACGTGCCCGCGCCCGGCGGGTTGATCGCCTTCGTCAGCGTAAAGCACTGGATAGCCGCCAGGTCCGTGATGCGCGGGTAGGCCCCCGCGGCCTCGAGAGCGTCCGCCACCTCGCCGGTGATCCGCGGCCCGCAGTTGTCGCCCGGATTGCAGGACGACGACCCGGCCGCGTAAGCGTGGATGCCGACGGCGTACCAGTGTGTCCCGTCCGTCCCCCAGATCGGGCTGCCCGACTCGCCGCCGAACGTGTCTGCTTCGTGGCTGACGATTCGCGCCCCAACGTTCGTGATCGTGTTTCCATCAGTCCAGAGCGACGCCGGCGGGTTCTTGTCCACGGGATATCCGCTCACGTTGATGGCCGAGTTCAGCAACGCACCGTCCGCCAGGGCTGCGTAGCCGAACGAGCCCACCTGGTTGTGCATCGTTTCGTCCGGCAGCTGGATTACGCCGTAGTCGTACCCTGCTCCCAGTCCCGCGGCCCAGCCGCTGGAGACCCAGAGCGCGCTGACGCCGACGGTCTGCGTGCCGTAGGGCTCTGAGCCCGCATCCCTGCCCGGGATGGCGCTCACGAAATCATGCCAGTCCGCTGTCTCCGGGGAATAAAGACAGTGGCCTGCCGTCAGCACCTGGCGCGGCCCGATGAAGAACCCGGTGCACTGGATGTCGGGATCGTACGCGCCGCCGTCCTGGTCGATCTCCAGGTAGACGATCCAGCGCCACGGCGGGCTGGTGGTCTGCGTGATCCGCACCCGTTCATCCGGTCCGATCACCGCCAGCGGGCCGGCGTCCCCGGCCGCGTAGTAGTCGCCCCCTTCGGCAGCAACCGGCGCCAGCACAGCGCCGCCGCGCACCAGCGCGTTGGGGTCGGCGGGCAGTGGCGTCATCGGCGACGCGCGACCGCTCGCAGCCAGCAGCAGGGTAACGCCCGCCGCTGCGCTCAAGATCAGCGCCTGCCGGAAATATGTGATCATGACCAACTCGCCAGTGCCGCGTCCCCGCGTTATGTTACGGCCACACGCTCAAATTAGCACCTGCCGGGCCACACTGCCCTTGGCGAGTGAGTGAAGAACCGGTTAATTCGCGGCCGCCACCGTAGGGGCGGGCGCCAGATCCGTAGGGGCTACCGGCGGTCGCCCCTGCCCTCGAGGAGTGCCATTTATCTCTTGGAGATCGCGCCCCGCCTCGCGTAACGTCTGCGGCAACAAGCCATTGGGGTCCTTCGACAGGCTCAGGATGATCCTTCGAGACGCTTCGCTCCTCAGGACGAGCGGACGGGGGTCAGGATGAGCGGTCGGGGGACAAGTGAGGAGGAGGAAGCGAAATGGCTCTCACCCTGGCCGAAGCGGCCAAACTGTCCAACGACGTCCTGGTCTCCGGCGTCGTCGAAACCATCATCAAGGACTCGCCCGTCCTGCAGCGCCTGCCGTTTATCGAGATCGTCGGCAATGGCCTCACCTACAACCGCGAGGCCACGGCGCCGTCCGCCGGCTTCTTCGACGTCGGCGACACCTGGACCGAGTCCACGCCCACGTTCACCCAGCAGACCGTCACCCTCAAGATCATGGGCGGCGACGCGGATATCGATAACTTCCTGCTCGCCACCCGCTCCAACATCCAGGACCTCGAGACCGCCGTCGTCCAGCTCAAGGCGAAGGCCGTCCGCCAGCTCTTCGAGCAGACCTTCATCACTGGCGACGCCACTGCCAATCCGAAGTCCTTCGACGGGCTGGACAAGATCACGGACCCGGCGCAGACAGTCTCCATGGGCGTCAACGGCGGCGCTCTTACGCTGGACAAGCTCGACGAGCTGATCGACGCCGTTAAGGGCGGCAAGCCGGAGCTGCTGCTGATGAGCCGCCGCTCCCGCCGCAGCATAAACAAGCTCGCCCGTACGTCCGGCTCCTTCCTGGAGGCCGATCGCGACGAGTTCGGCCAGATGCTCCAGTTCTACGACGGCATCCCCATCGGCGTCTCCGACTACATCTCGGACGCCCAGACCGTCGGCACCAGCACAGACTGCTCGGTCATCTACGCCTTCCAGATGGGCGAGGGCGCTCTTGCCGGTGTCACCGCCCCCGGCGGCCTCGCCGTCGAGCGCGTCGGAAGCCTCGAGACGAAGGACGCCACCCGCACCCGCATCAAGTGGTACTCGTCGCTCGCGCTCTTCAACGCCCTGAAGCTCGCCCGCCTCACGGGAGTGAGGCCGTAGAAGAGGAGCAAGGAGCCAGCAGCCGGTAGCCAGTTGGATAACTCCTCTGGCTGCTGGTTCCTGGCTCCTGGCTGCTGACCGATGCCCACCATCAAGCGCGCAACCATCCGCTCCTACGCCGCCGCGACGCACACCGCCTCCGTCCAGGTCGCCGGGTCGCTCTCCGTCTGGCTGGACGGGCTCGCTGTCGCGACCGATATCCCGCCGCGCGAGTGCGTCGCCGGGCGGGACTGCGCGGTGCTCTTCCTTACCGACGACAACCCGGCGGACGCGGCCGTGGTGACGGTGCACGGGGCAGCGCCGTCGCCCGGCCCCTTCCGTCGCGTCCAGGACGCCGACGGCGACACCTACGTCGAGACCGAGCTTATGGCCAACGAGAACAAGGTCCGCCTCGGCGCGGCCGGATCGTTGCTGGCCACTCTGCAGGCCGTCTCCCCGCACCTCGACCTCGCCGGCGACGCCCGGCTATCCGGCCGGCTCGCCCTGCTCGGCTCCAGCGTTCTGCCGGGCGCCGGCATCAACATGGACTACACGCACGCGGCCGCCACACCGTTCGACGGCGTCACCAACGTCGTCCGCGTCTCCGGCGCGGCCCCTTCCGCCCGCGGCGTCACCGGCGAGACCCAGACGACGGCGGGCCAGTCATCGCCCATGTCCTACATGCGCGGGCTGGAGTTCCGCGTAAACCACCTCGGCAGCGGTTCAGTGACCGACCTCTACGGAGCCCAGGCGCTTGTCCAGGGGAGCGGCCCGGCCACCAACCGCGTCGCCGTCGTCGCCCGCCTTGACCAGCTCACGGCGTCGGCCGCCCAGCAGATCGGCCTCCTGGCTCAGACTGTCGGCAACGTCCTCACCACCATCCCGTCCGCCCGGGGATTCCAGTCGGACCTCCTCATCCAGCGCCTGACTCTGACCGACTTCGCTCATTTCGCCATCGGCAGCGTCCTCGCGCTCGTCGGCGCGGCGGTCACGGCGCACTACGGCTTCTACAACCCCGGCATGACCGTCGGCGTGAACCGCCGCCCCTTCTACGACGCCGGCGTCGGCGGCGCAACCGGCGACGGCCACGGCAACCGCTTTCGCTCGAACACGCAATTCGGCGCCGTCGCGGGCGCATTTGGCGGTGGCGACGGCGTCATCGGCATCGCCAATCGCACTGTTGCGCCCACCGCGAACCCGGCGGGCGGCGGCGTCCTGTACGCCGAAGCAGGCGCCCTCAAATGGCGCGGCTCAGGCGGAACCGTAACGACGATCGCCCCTGCATGAGGGAGGGCAATCGAACAGTTCAACAATGGAACAATTGAACAGAGAAGCAGGTGATCATTCGCGTCGGCGCGCCCACGCTCACATGTTCAAATGCTCCCTTGTTCTATTGTCTCCCTGGCTCCTGGCTCCTGGCTCCTGGCTCCTGGCTCCTGGCTCCTGGCTC
>JBBITS010000207.1:0-4306 GCA_037440665.1 Chloroflexota bacterium | reverse complement strand
GGCGCGTTGCTCGACATGCGGCCGGCCATCGTCTTCATCACGTTTTCGATGTCGCGGACCTTCGGCCGCTGGCCCGGGGCGGGCGCCTGGCCGATCATCGCGAGCTGGCCCTTGTCGTAGTTCACCGGGACGTTCCACCAGGCGCTGATGCGAAGGCCGCCTCCCTGCTTGCCCGTATGACCCGCAAGAGCCGATATGAGGATCATGGAGCGCTGGAAGAGGTCCATGTGATAATGCTTGCAGGCGCCTACGGATCCGAAGATCGCGGCAGCATTCGCGTTCGCATAGCCGCGGGCCACGCTGCGAATCGTGTCCTTATGGACGCCAGTGATCGCTTGGACCTTTTCGGGCGTGTAGCCGGCGAGAAGCGTCTGCAGACGCTCCCACACGGGCCTCACAGTCACCGGCCTACCGTCCGCGAGCGTGACCTCGTACGTGCCCTCCAGCGCCGGGTCCAGCTTGCCCAGCGCTATCGTCGCCTCCGGACGGTCGATGCTCCCCGGCGCCTCCACGATGGCCCGCGCCTTCGTGTCCCAGAAGTAGAAGACGCCCTCGGAGCCACCCTCCTTAAGGTCCGCCTGGCGCAGGAAGCGCCCGTTATCCTCCCGCACCAGCAGTGGCAGATCTGTTTGCTCCTTCACGTAGTCGGCTTTGTACAACTTCTCGTCGACGATCACCCTCGCCATCCCGAGCGCGAACGCCGCGTCGGTAGCGACGCGCAGGTTGACCCAGATATCGGCGTGGATCGCCGTCGGGCTGTAGTCGGGAGCGACGACGACTATTTGTGCGCCTCTGTAGCGTGACTCAAGCATGAAGTGAACGTCGGGGATGCGCGTGTATGCCGGATTCCCGAGCCAGACCATGATGTAGTCGGAGTTGCAGTAGTCGTCGGACGTGCCATCTGCGTTGAACAGGCCCCAGGTCTGGATGGCGCCCATCGGCAGGTCGCCGACGCTCGCCCACTCGTCCAGCGACGTCGTGCCAATCAGGTTTGCCAGCCGGAACTGCGCCGGCGTCCCTGGGCCGAAGTCGATGTTCGTCGTGCCATTGTCGTAGACGATCGCCTCGGGGCCGTCGCTCGCGACGACGTCCAGAACCTTGTCGGCGATCGCCGTCAGGGCCTCGTCCCACGAGATGCGGCGCCACTTGCCGGATCCTCGCTCGCCGACGCGTCGCAACGGGTACTTGATGCGCGTCGCGTCGTACATGAGGTCGGAGTAGGTCATGCCCTTCTGGCAGCCGCGCGGGTTGAAGTCGGGCAGATGATCGCCGGACGACTCGTAGATGGCATTCTGCTCCTCGCGCCAGACGATGCCGTCCTTCACGAAGAGGTTCAGGGTGCAGGCAGCAACACAGTTGGCCTGGTTGCAGGTGCCCTTCACTATCTTGTCCCAGCGCCACCGGTCACGATAGAGGTCTTCAACCGACGCGTACGCGTTGGCGTCGATTGGGCGCGTGATGCTCAAGCGCCTGGTGGCCGGGACCACAGCTTTGCGGGCGGCGGATGAGGCGTGCTTTACCATCGCTCCTCCTCGGAAGGGTGAAGCCGGGGTCGTGAGTCCTTTGTATGGCGCGTGCGACGGTCCGTAGAAGGGCCAAAGGACCCGGCGTCGCGGCGGAGGGTGAAGGAGGCTGTTGCCGGGCCGGGTGGCGTCGTCGGCAACCAGGTCAGAGTACCGTCGGACGACGTTCTGAGCGCGCGGCTGCTGTCGCTGGTCATCCCTTCGCAGCAGAGGACGGTCCGGGCACCGCCGCTGGCGGGCGTGACGCGGGCGTAGCGGCGTTGGCCAACGGACATGCGTGGGGGTTTCCGGCCACCCATCGCTCAGCGCAGCGGTCAGATAGGAGGTCAGACCCCCAAGAAAAACGCCCCTCCGAACCGCCTTGGATTCGGAAGGGCGTTGGTTTCTGGTGGAGACGGGGGAGAATTGAACTCCCCGTCCAGACGCCCGCCGTCCTGAGTCTGCTACAGGCTTATCCCGGGCTTAGTTCTCGTCCCGCGAGACCGCCCCGGGCGCGTCCTCGCAGGACCAGCCGATTGGTCTTGAGCCGGCCCCATCGGCGTCAGGCCGGCCGCACCCCGGCTGAGCGTCGCCGCTTCCCGGCCCGTCGGGGTGAGGCGCGAGAGCGACGTCGCTGCCTAGTTAGGCAGCGAGGGCGAGTTCACGTTCGCCAGATATTGTTTGCCACCGGATTATGGAGGTTGATGGCGACCTCCGCCTGCAACTCAGATCCGGAGGACCCTGTCGAGCCCTTTCGTCCCCAGATTGCCCCTCAGTGTATCAGATGCGGCGAGGCGGTTGGCGAACGCGGGAAGGGCAGGGGAGGTCAGGGTTCTCCCTCAGCCCATTCCTGCTTCTCAGCCAGTTCCCGCAGCTTCTCCAGGCGCTCCAGTGCCTCCGCCAGCTCGTCGCCCACCGGGCCCTGGCGGATGACTCGCGCCGGCACGCCGGCCACGGTCGCCGCCTCCGGCACGTCCTTCACGACGATCGCTCCCGCGCCGATGACGGCGCGGTCGCCAATCGTGATGCTACCCAGGATCTTGGACCCGACGCCGACCCGCACGAACGCGCCGACGGTAGGGCCCTTCGTCCCCATGTCGTTGCCGTGGAAGCTCCCGCGCAGGCCGATGCCCGCGTCGACGCCGATGATCGTGCCTTCGCCTATGGTCGTCTCGCCGTGGACGTGCGCCTGGCCGTGAGGGAAGTAGACGCCCTTGCCCAGCTTCACGTCGCGGCCGATGGTGCTGCCGTGGACGATCTCTATCAGCCGGTCGCAGAGGCCCGGCAGGAAGGCGCTGGGGCGCTGACGCGCCCACTCGCGCAGCCGGTAGAGGATCATGATGCCCGCGGCATGATGGTTCCGGCGGTACCGCCACCACCAGGCGCCCGGCCCGCGACCCTGGGGGACCCAGCCCGGGCCGATGCCGAAGCGGTCGTGCAGCAACAGGTCTTCGCGGATTTCGGCGACCAGGCCCATTGCCATGAATGTACCTCTTTGGGGCTGGCCGCGCAGGGCGCGCGCTGGCGAACAAGGGGCCGCTGGCACTGGACGCTTACAGGACGTGAGCCTACACTTCCGAGCCAGTGGCACCGGGCGTAAGCCTGCGCCTGTGACGGGATGAAGCCGATGGAGCGACGATGGGTTTCGTGAGCCTTCTTGCTGCGCTTCTGCTCTGGCTGCTGGCCATCGAAGATGGGGCAGAACTCGACAACTTCGACAAGCTGCTGGTCGTGGTTCACGTCGGGTCTATGGGCCTCTACACTGTCGGTGCTCTCTGGATCAAGACATCGCTGGCGCGCGCGCAGAAGGCCGTACCTCCGGCGCAGGCGGCCATCATCGGGCGCATCGTGGGGTTCGACTTCACGATCCTGTCATGGGTCGCGTTTGTTGGAGTGGGCGTCAGTGGATACATACTGCTTGCCCGCGGCGACCTGGCCGATCCCGTCGCGTTCTACACGCTGTTCCTCGACCCGGACCTGCTGGACTCGGCTTACGGCTGGAAGCTGCTGGTCATGATGGTCCTCTGGGCTCTGCTGGTGGTGAGCGGGGCGATCATGACGTTTGTCTTCCGTCCGATGCTGGAGTCGAAGCTGAAGCCCAGCGACCCGCCGGAGGCGCTTGAGAAGAAACAGCGGCAACTGGCGCTGTCGGTCAAGGCCATCGACCACATGGCGTGGCTGAACCTGGCGCTGGCCATCGGCGCCTTCCTCGCCGGGTACGCGCTCTCGTTCGATCGCACCATCCTCCGCTGACAGGGGAAACGCCATGCGACGGCTCCCCCGGGCTCTCCTGGATGCGGCTGCGCGAACGCCCCGGTACGCCCCGTACCTTGACGCTGAACGGCCCACTCTGGCTGCCGTCCCTCCGGCCGATCTCCACGCGCTGGTAGCGTCGCAGGAAGAGACTGGCGATCCCTTCGCGGGCCGTCGCGCCGACGGCCTGGAAGGCCGCTGCGTCGTTCAGGTCGGCGACCGCGTTCCTCTGTGCCTATCGCTGACTGGCGATGACCTGGCGGGCACCGCGAAGGCGCTGGCTTATGCGTGGCGCAGCTTCGGCGTCGGGCGGGGCGACAACGTCCTCATCTACGATTACGGAACAAGCCCGCTGACACTCTTCGCGTCGTGGTGCTACGTGCCGGGCTTGCGTCGCGGCGCAGCGGACATCCTGGGCGCGACGCCTGTCTGCAACGACGGTCTGCCCGAGTTCGCCCCTCGCGCTCTGCACGTCATGCGGTTCGTCCGACCCCGGGTCACGTTCGTGGAGCGAGAGGTCGTGCCAGCGCTGGTGCGCGTCGCCACGGACG
>JBBITS010000206.1:0-4352 GCA_037440665.1 Chloroflexota bacterium | reverse complement strand
GATCCCTTCGTCTCGGCCGAGCGCGCCGGCGTGCTGGGTGTGGACCTGTTGACGCTTGACGACCTGCTGGAGCGTGCCGACTTCGTGAGCCTGCACACCATCCTCACCGACGCCACGCGCGGCCTCATCGGGCGGGCGCAGCTTCAGCGCATGAAGCCTGCGGCGCGTCTGATCAACACCGCGCGCGGCGGCCTGGTGGACGAGGCGGCGCTCCTGGAAGCCGTGCAGAGCGGGGTTATCGCCGGCGCCGCCCTCGACGTCTTCACGGAGGAGCCGCTGCCGGCCGGCAGCCCGCTACTGGCGGACCCGCGCATCGTCGTCACTCCCCACCTCGGCGCGTCCACGGCGGAGGCGCAGGAGCGGGTCGCCGTCGACGTCGCCGAGCAGGTGCTGGCGGTCCTGCGCGGCCAGCCTGCTCTCTACGCAGTCAACGCCCCGATGATCCCGGTTGAGACCATGACCGTCATCGGACCGTACCTGGTGGTCGCCGAGAAGATCGCCGGCTTGGCGACGCAGCTCGCTGAGGGTCAACTCGAGCGCGTCGAGATCGAGTACCAGGGCGAGATCGCCAACCACGATACCACGCCCCTGCGGGCGGCCGTTATCCGCGGGCTGCTGCAGCCCGTGTCCGAGGAGAACGTCACGCTGGTGAACGCGTCGCTGGTGGCGGAGCACCGCGGCCTGCGCATCGTCGAGCGCACGAGCCCCAGCGAGGAGGTGTACACCAACCTCGTGACCGTGCTGGTGCACGCCAGCGGCGGCGACGCGATCATCTCGGGCACCCTGGCCCACGACGGCCCGCGCGTGGTGCGGGTGGACAGCTTCTGGGTGGACATCCCGACGAATGTGCCGTACCTGCTCTTGTGCGAGAACCTTGACAGGCCGGGTATGGTTGGTAGGGTCGGCACGCTTCTGGGCGCGCACGACATCAACATCAGCGGGATGCACCTCGGGCGGACGGCAGTGCGCGGGAAGGCCCTGATGGCCCTGGGGCTGGACGACCCTATACCGCCCGAAGCGCTGGAACAGCTCAGGGCCCTGGAGGACATCTACCGGGCTCGTGTCGTCAAAGTCAGCTAGTTCCCGCCGTCTCAGCGCCCTCGTTCTGAGCGCAACCGCTCTCCTCGTAGCCTGCCAGGGATCGGGCTCGTCCGACGGCACCGTCGCGGGCGTGGTGCAGCTCTCGCCGACGTGCCCCGTGGAGGCCGAAGGCCAACCTTGCCCCGAGGGCGCGGCCGAGCATCGGGAGGTGCGCGTGTTCCGCGCGGGCACCGGCAGCGTGATCGCGAAAACGACGACCGACGGCGACGGCCTGTTCAGCGTTGACGTGCCGCCGGGCGAATACGACCTTCGCCCCGACGTGCAGGGCCCGGAGACCATCGCCGAGAAGGCCGAGGGCGTGCAGGTCGTCGAAGGGCGTACGACGACCGTGCGCATCGTCATCGACACCGGCATCCGCAGCGTCGAAAGCGCGACGCCCACGCCGGCGCCCGCGCCCAGCCCTGTTCAGGAGGCCGAGGGCATTACCCTCAACGCCGTCGGCGACGTGTCGCTGGCGCGGGAACTCGTCCTGCGCATCGACGAGAACGGGACGGAATACCCCTTCGCGCTGGTGCGCGAGCTGTACGCCGCAGCGGACGTCTCCTTCGCCAACCTCGAGGGCGCGATCACGGCCAGGGGCGAGCCCCTGCCCAAGTCGTACACCTTCCGCAACCCGCCCGAGCACGCGCAGGCGCTGGTCGACGGTGGCGTCGACGTGGTGTCGCTGGCCAACAACCACACGCTCGACTACGGGCCAGAGGGTCTGATCGACACCGAGCTGGCGATGGTAGGGGCGGGCATCGCCCACGTGGGCGCCGGCCTCGACGACGCGTCCGCCTACGTGCCCGCCTACGTCACCGTCGAGGGCATCCGGCTGGCGTTCCTGGCCTACGCCAACGTGCCGTCGGAGCCTAACTTCGACACGACGCAGCTCGCGGCGGGTCCGGGCAAGCCCGGTGTCGCCTGGGCTACGGCGGGCCAGGTATACCTGGACGTGCAGGCGGCGAAGAAACAGGCCGACCACGTCATCGTCTCGTTCCATTTCGGCGACGAGTACCGCACTGAACCCAACCTCCTGCAGGTATCGCTCGCCCGCGCCGCCATCGACGCCGGCGCGTCCGTCGTCCTCGGTCACCACCCGCACGTGTTGCAGGGCATCGAGGAGTACCGGGGCGGCATCATCGCCTATAGCCTGGGGAACTTCATCTTCGACCTGGACGAAGTGGACCTGGCAAACGTCGGGCCGCCGCCCATCCTCTCGATGATCCTCCGCATCCGCCTGTCGAAGACCGCCGTGCTGGGCTACGAGCCGCTGGCCGTAGTCCTCGACGCTAACGCCGACCGGCCCCGCCTGGCGACGACGGAGGAGCGCGAGCAGCTCGAAGCGAAGCTCGCCGAGCTATCCGCCCTCATCCCGGCGCCCTGACCGCTCGCCGTCCGTCGCCTATACTGACGCCGATGGCCTCCCTCGACCTCTCTGTGGACCTCGCTCCCGGCCACAAGCGCGGACTCGCGCTCCGGAACCCGGTGATGACGGCGTCGGGGACGTTCAGCTACGGCGTCGATCACAGGCCGGCCTTCGACGTGCAAGAACTCGGCGCGGTCGTCACCAAGTCGACGACGCTGGCGCCGCGCGCGGGCAACCCGCAGACGCGCACCGCCGAGACGCCCGCGGGCATGCTCAACTCCATCGGGTTGCAGAACCCGGGCGTGGACTACGTCATCCGCGAATACGCGCCGTGCTGGGCCTCGTGGCGAACGGCGGTCGTCGTGAGCATCCTGGGCGCGACGCCCGACGAATACGCCGCCGCCGCCGAGCGGCTGGACGGCGTCGCGGGCGTGAGCGGGCTGGAGCTGAACATCAGCAGCCCCAACGCGCAACGGGGAGGCATGGAGTTCGGCCAGGACCCGGACGCCGCGGCCGCCGTGACGCGCGCCGTCGTCCGCGCGACGACGCTGCCCGTCATCATCAAGCTCACGCCCAACGTCGGCGATATCGTGTCCATCGCGCGCGCCGTGGTCGATGCCGGAGCGAACGCCCTGTGCCTCATCAACACGCTCCAGGCGATGGCCGTTGACACGGCGGTCGCGAGGCCGGTCATCGGCGCGACGTTCGCCGGGCTCTCTGGCCCCGCCATCAAGCCGGTGGGGCTGCGGATGGTTTACCAGGTCGCGCGGCAGCTTCCCGGCGTCCCCATCGTCGGCTGCGGCGGCGTCATGACCGCCCGCGACGCGCTGGAGTACCTGATGGCGGGCGCGACGGCCGTGCAGGTGGGAACGGCCACGTTCGCCAATCCTCTGGCGCCCGCGGAGATACTCAGAGGACTGGCTGAGCTTCTGACCGCGCGCGGCGCGGCGAGCCTCCGCGACGTCGTGGGCGCGGCCGTTCGTTGACCCGCCCTTCGCCCCGCCGATAAGCTGACCATGACGGCCGTCCGTCTTGGAGCCCTTCGGGGAGTGGCGCAGCCTGGTTAGCGCGCCTGGTTTGGGACCAGGAGGTCGCCGGTTCGAATCCGGCCTCCCCGACAATCTCGTCCGTCTTTCTCACTCAAGTCCAACCATCCAACAGCCATCCAAAGGAGGATGCCGTGAACGTCCTGAGGACGCCCGACGAGCGCTTCGCGAACCTGCCGGGTTATTCCTTCGCGCCGGGCTACGCCGACGTGCTGGGCATGCGCATGCACTACGTGGACGAAGGTCCTCGGGACGGGCAACCTGTCCTGCTCCTGCACGGCGAGCCGTCGTGGTCGTACCTCTACCGCAAGATGATCCCCGTCATCACGGCTGCGGGCCATCGTGCCGTGGCGCCCGACTTCTTCGGGTTCGGCCGGTCGGATAAGCCGGCGAATCGCGAGGACTACACGTACCAGTTCCATGTCGACGCGCTCACGGCGTTCGTCGAAGGGCTCGACCTGCGGGGCATGACGCTGGTGTGCCAGGACTGGGGCGGCCTCATTGGCCTGCGCGTGGCGGTGGAGCATCCGGACCGCTTCGCCCGCATCGTCGCGGCGAACACCTTTCTGCCCACGGGCGACAACCCGCCGGGCGAAGCGTTCCTGCGCTGGCAGCAGTTCTCGCAGACCGCGCCGGTGTTCGAGATCGGCCGCATCGTCCAGAACGGGACGATCACGACACTTCCGGACGACGTGGTCGCGGCCTACGACGCGCCGTTCCCCGACGACTCGTACAAGGCCGGCGCGCGCGCCTTCCCCTCGCTGGTGCCGACGCGCCCCGACGACCCGGCCTCGGAGGCCAACCGCCAGGCGTGGGAGGTTCTGCGAAAGTGGAACAGGCCGTTCCTGACGGCGTTC
>JBBITS010000205.1:3852-4367 GCA_037440665.1 Chloroflexota bacterium | reverse complement strand
AAGTTTGTGTGAGGAAACGGCGGCGCTATCCCCGCGCAGCCCGATCCTGTATACAACCCTCGCTGGGAGGACCGAACCATGGCCGAAGAGCATACGCTGTTCGAAACCCGGGGCGCCGTCGGCGTCTTCACCCTCAGCCGGCCAGAGAAGCTGAACGCGCTCACCAACGCCATGCTCGACGGCCTCCTCAAGGCCATCGAGCGGGCTACCTACGACGAGTCGATCCGCGCTCTCGTCCTTCGCGGCGCTGGCAGGGCCTTCTGCGCGGGGGACGACCTGTCGGGCATGGGGCCGTTCCCCCGCCCCGTGCCGCCGGGCCACGTCGTCCAGGCCGACCTCCAGCACGAGGCCGTCGCCGGGCTGCGCGGCCTGCAAAAGCCGGTCATAGCCGCCCTCCACGGCTACTGCCTCGGCATGGGCAACGATCTTGCGCTGTCGTGCGACCTCCGCATCGCCGCCGAGGGCGCGCAGATCGGCGAGCCGCGCATCAGCCGCGGCATGCACGTCACGACGGG
>JBBITS010000205.1:0-3809 GCA_037440665.1 Chloroflexota bacterium | reverse complement strand
CGCGCGTCGTGGGCCTGGCGAAGGCCATCGAGCTGCTGATGCTCGGCGAGCCCGTCGACGCCGCCGAGGCGCTGCGTATAGGCCTGGTGCATCGAGTGGTGCCCGCCGAGCGGCTGGAGGAGGAGACGATGGCGCTGGCGTCCCGCCTCGCCGAAGGGCCCACGCGCGCCATCGGCATCCTGAAGTCGCAGGTGTACGCCGAGTACGACATGACGATGGCCGAGGCGTTCCGCGACATGCTCTACTGGCGCAACACAAGGATCGAAGATCGGGAGGAGGGCGTGCGGGCGTTCCTCGAACGGCGGGCGCCGAGATTCACGGGGCGCTGAAGGTGAACGCCATCTCTTTCGATCTCGACGGCGTTCTGGCGTTGTGGCCCTTAGGCGTCAACCCCGGCATCTCGTCGCGGCCCCGGAAGGTCGCGCCGTTGCCCGCTGACGCCGCGAAGCGATACGACGAGCGGACGTCCGATTCGCCGCTGCGCCTGTTCGTAGAACGTCTGAGGTTCGCCTGGCGTGTCCCCGATCCGGACGCGATGGACGTCTTGCGCGCGTTGAGCGAGCGCCACCGCATCGTCGTCACCACGGGCCGAAGCGCCGCCGGCCTCCCAGCGCTTGAAGCGTGGCTGGAGCGCCACGGCCTTCGTCCCTACGTCCACGACCTGTATCTTAGCCCGAAGACGCTCTCGACGCGCCAGCACAAGCTCGCCACCCTGCAGCGCCTCGGCATCGACACGCACGTCGACGACGACCCCACGACGATCTGGTACCTGCACGAGAACGGCGTCGCCCGACCCGTCCTGCGCTCGTGGCCGAAGACCGAGCGCACCGAGCTGCCGTCCAGCGTCGCACGCATCCGCCGCCTGCCGGAGCTGCTTGAGATCGTGGGTTGAGGCCAGATCAAGACCCGAAGCGCCCGGAGTGGCGCGGTCAGGGCGAACGGAGTTGGCCGACGACCGCCGCACGGCCTCACGGGGCAATAGATGAGGGCACTGCGTCATTGACACGGCGGCCCCGGCTAGTACGATAGGACCATGGCCGACGCCCCACCCGCCGGGACCTCGCCATCCGACCTCCGGGAGAGCCTCGCGCCGGTCCTCGAACTGCTCCACGCGCGCCAGCAGGCGGCCGGGTTCATCGACGCATCCACGATAGCCGAAGTCGCGAGCGTAGCGGGCCTCTCGCCAACCGAGCTGTACGGCGCGGTCACGGCCTATCCCCGCTTCCGCACGTCGGCCGGTCCGCCGCCCGCCCTCGTTTGCGGAGGTCCGGCCTGCCGCCTGCGCGGGGCCACCCGCGCGCAGGCCAACGTAGACGCCGCAGGCGAAACCCACTGCCTCGGCCTCTGCGACCAGCCCGTCGCCGTGCTCACAGACGAAGGGCCGAAGATCGCGCCGGACGGCGACGCGTCGACGCTGGTCGCCCCGACGACTCCGCGTCCGATCGTTGGCGTGCCGGAAAGCGCCTTCTTCGGCGACGACGATCCGTTCGACGCTGTCGGCCGCGCGCGCAGCCTCCCGCCCGGCGACCTGATCGCCGCCGTGACCGAGAGCGGCCTCGAAGGTCGGGGCGGCGCAGGCTTTCCCGCTGGACACAAGTGGGCGGCGGTGCGCGCCGCGGCGGGCGACGCCAGGTACGTCGTGTGCAACGCCGACGAAAGCGAGCCCGGCAGCTTCAAGGACCGCGCGATCCTCGACCACCAGCCGCGACGGCTGCTGGCGGGCATGGCCATCGCGGCCCACGCCGTCAGCGCCACGGCCGGCGTCGTCTACATCCGCCACGAGTACCGGCGTCAGTACGAGCGCCTTCGAGACGAGATCGCGAGGCTGCGCGAGGAGGGATACCTGGGAGACGCTTTCGACATCGTCGTCCGCCGGGGCGCAGGCTCCTATGTCTGCGGCGAGGAGACGGCGCTGCTGAACTCCCTCGAAGGCCGCCGCCCGATCCCGCGCGACCGCCCGCCCTACCCCGTATCCCACGGTCTCCACGGCGCGCCGACGCTGGTGCAGAACGTCGAGACGCTGGCCGCCGCACCGTCGATTGTCGCGCGCGGAGCAGCCTGGTACCGCGACACCGGACGCCCAAAGCTGTACTGCGTCTCGGGCGACGTACCGTCGCCGGGCGTCCTCGAGTTGCCCATGACTGTGACGGCCCGCGACGTTCTCGAACGCGCGGGCGTCCGAGCCCCGGAGGTCAAAGCCTTCACCCTCGGCGGGATGTCGGGCGGGCTTCTGCCGACGACGGCGCTGGACGTGCGATTGGACTTCGACGGGCCGCGCCGGTTCGACGCCTTCCTCGGTTCGGGCGCCATCATCGCATTGGGCCGCCAGCGTTGCCCAGTGCGCTTTGCGATGGAAGCCCTGCGCTTCTTCTCCGGCGAGAGCTGCGGCAAGTGCTTCCCGTGCCGCATCGGCACGACCCGTCTGCTCGAGCGCCTGGACGCGGCGACCGGGTTTAAGTCGGTCGACGCGGCCGAGATGGCTGACATCGTCGACCTCCTGACCGTCGGCTCGGCCTGCGGACTGGGCCCGGCGGCGGGGCTCATCGTCCGCCATCTGCTCGCGAACTTCGGCGGCGAGTTGCGGGCGCACGCGGACGGGCGCTGCCCGACGGGCGAGTGCGAGGGAGCTTGAAGTGGGAGATCTGCTGGTAAACGGTTTCGCGACGGCGTTCGCCGAAGGCGAGACGATTCTGGACATCGCGCGCCGCGCCGGAGCCGATATCCCGACCCTCTGCTACGACCCCAGGCTAGAACCCGGCGGCTTGTGTCGCCTCTGCATGGTCGAGATCGACGGCCGCCCCGGCTTCGTGCCGGCGTGCGCCTTTCCCGCCACGGATGGCGCGTACATCCGCACGGAGACGTCCGCGCTGGCAGACTACCGCCGCCGCCTGCTCGAACTCACGCTCTCGGAAATCCCCGCAGGCGAGTGCCGTCACTGCGCCGAGATCGCGCCCTGCGAGCTGCACGCGCTCGCCGCTCGGTACGGCGCGTCGCCCGGACGCTTCGCGGGCGCCACCAGCGGCGCTCGGGCCGACGACGGCAATCCGTTCATCCTGCGCGACTACGACCGGTGCATCTACTGCTATCGTTGCACCCGCGTCTGCAACGAGGTAGAGCAGGCGCATGCCATAGCGCCCGGCGGACGCGGCTTCGCAACCCGCATCACGACGCTTTTCGATCGGGGGCTGATGGACACCCCTTGCACCTTCTGCGGCCAGTGCGTCAACACCTGTCCCACAGGGGCGTTGGCCGACCTGCAGCGCGTGGGGCGCGCACGCGCCGGGGACATCACCGCGTCGGTGAAGACGGTATGCCCGTTCTGCGGCACAGGCTGCACGCTCCACCTAGACGTCGTCGGCGAGCGCATCGTTGGCGTCCGACCCGACTTCGCGTCGCCGGTCAGCCACGGTTCGCTATGCGTGAAGGGTCAGTTCGGCTGGGAGTTCGTGCACAGCGAGGATCGCCTGAAGACGCCGCTGGTGCGCCACCATGGCCAGTTGCGCCCCGCCTCCTGGGACGAGGCGCTGGACGTCGTAGCCCGGCGTCTGGCGGACGTCAAACGCGAGGACGGCCCCGACGCCATCGTCCTCTGGAGTTCGGCGCGGGCGACCAGTGAGGCGAACTACCTGTTCCAGAAGCTCGCGCGGGCGGTGATAGGCACCAATAACGTAGACAACTGCGCACGTACCTGACACGCCCCCTCGGTCGCCGGTCTGGCGGTCATGGTGGGCAGAGGGGCGATGAGCAACAGTATCGAGGAGCTGACAGGCGCGAACCTGGTGCTCGCTGTTGGCACCAACACGACGGAG
>JBBITS010000204.1:0-4443 GCA_037440665.1 Chloroflexota bacterium | reverse complement strand
TGATCTCCACCTCCTGCTCCTCGAGCTCCCAGTGGCTCACCGTCGCCAGGAACCAGGCGAGCCGGCGCTGGCGCCTCGGGACGACCCGGCGCCCCCGGTACACCAGCGTCCGCCGGTCCGGCGCCCCGAGGCGCTCCTGCTCCTCCACGGCGTCGCGGCCACAGAGGGTCAGCACGTCCTCGAGCGTCGTCTGCCCGGGAAGGATGCGGCCGAGCGTCTCGCGCGACAGGATCGCGCCCTGCTCCCGCGCCGCGGCCCCGGCCCGGGTCCCGAAGCGGACATGGGCGGCCAGGCTCCGGCCGAGACCCCGCGCGTACCGCTCGATGAGAGGCCCGGCGGCGCGCCCGAGGACGAAGAAGGCCAGGGGGAGGAGGATGGGCGCCCACGCCTGGAGGCCGGACGCGTAGCCGAACTGCACGGTCAGGACCTGCGGGGCCGCGCCCTCGGACGTGTCGAGGAACACCGAGACGACCTCGCTGCCGGGGGCGCCGTCGCCCGGCTCGCGGGTCCCCGAGCGCGGGAAGATCTCGTCGATCCGGAGGCGCGCGGCGTCAGCGAACCGCACCAGCAGCTGCGACGGCTCCCCGGCGAGGCGGATCGCGCGCCCGCGGTTCTCGAGGTACAGGGGGAAGAGGGCCTGCCCGCGGACGTCGTGGAAGCCGACGGAGACGACCTGCCGCGGGCCGCGGAGCAGCTCCTCCAGCCAGTTCGCCGGCTTCGGGGTGATGGCGCCGTGGAGCCACATCCGCAGCTTGACGAGCCGGATGCGGTTCACCAGGTCGGGCGTCCAGGGCACGCGCACCATCGCCGCCGCGGGCTGGACGCCGAGCCCGGCGAGGCCCGCGCGCCGGAACGCGACGAACGGTGCCGAGCCGATGCGACGCTCCGCCGGCCCCGCGCCGGGCGGGGGGTAGAGCTCCTCGACGAGGAGCGGCAGCCGCCCCTCGCTCGCCACGGTGAAGCCGCGGGCCCGCACGTACTCCTCCAGCCGCACCTTGACCTGGCGCACCTCCTCGATCGCCCGCGGCGCGAGCTCCTCCGGGTACACGAACGGCGCGACCATCTCGACGAACCTGGCGACCTCGTTGGTGAAGATCACCAACGCGAACGTCTGTCTGGTTGACATGGACACCCGCTTCGGCGACGTCGCCATCATGATGGACATCGCCGTCGAGACGAGCATCGCCGACCTCGGCAAGCACATCGAGGAGGTAGACCGCGACGGCATCCGCGACTTCCTCGTGCAGCACCACACGGGCCTGTACATCTTGCCTGCGCCTCTGCATCCCACCGAGTGGCGCAACCTGACGCCGCAGCACATCGAGAAGATCATCGACCTGCTCGCGCAGACACATGACTACGTCATCATCGACACGCCCGGCACGTTCAACGAACTCATTGCGACGACGCTGGAGACAGCAGGCCTGATCCTCCTGGTGACAAGCATGGACATTGCCAGCATCAAGGACACGGCGCTTGCCCTGGAAATGCTGCGCGCCGCCGCAGTGCCCGAAGAGAAGGTGAAACTGACGATCAACCACTCGACCGCCGCCAACAGCCTCCGGCAGGACGACGTGGAGCGTGTGCTGGAATACGACGTTTTCTGGCAAATCCCGTACGACCTTGCCGTGTCCAGCAGCACACAGCTCGGACAGCCGGTCGTCCTGACGAAGCCGTACGCGCGTGTTTCGCGGAGCATCAGCGACCTGGCGCACGCGCTGACGGGGACGCGGCCTGAGAAGCGCGGCTTCCTGGACCGCTTCCTGGGTAGAGCGGTGTAGGCAGTGGAGGGGTGAGGAGGAGCCAGACATGAGTTCCTTCCAGTGGCAGGCGCGCAGAACCGACGGCCGTCCGCCGGCCGGCAGGTTCGCGCCTCAGCAGAGCGCCGAGGCTCTGGACCAGCTCAAGTTCACGCTGCACCAGCGTCTGATCGAAGAGCTCGACCCCACGAAGCTCGACGGCCTGGAACCCGGCCGTGCGCGCGAGGCCGTCGAGTCTGCGGCGCGCACGCTGATCGCGCAGGAGATGCCGGGCATCGTGGGCGCCACGCGGGACGAACTGGTCTCCGCTGTGGCCGATGAGGTGCTGGGCCTGGGGCCTATCGAAGGCATGGTCAGGGACCAGTCAATATCCGAAATCATGGTCAACGCTCCCGAGACCGTCTTCTACGAGCGCGAGGGGCGCCTGTACTTGAGCCCGGTGCGCTTCCGTGACGACGGGCACATCATGCGCATCATCGAGCGCATCGTCGCGCCGCTCGGCCGCCGGGTGGACGAGTCGTCGCCCATGGTCGACGCGCGCCTCCCCGACGGCTCCCGTGTCAACATCATCATCCCTCCCGTCGCTGCGAAGAGCCCGACCATCACCATCCGGAAGTTCCGGGTGGACAAGATGACCATCGAAGACCTTATCCAGACCGGGTCGATGACACGCGAACTGGCCGAGTTCTTCCGGGCCTGCGTTCGCGTCAAGCTGAACACCATCGTCTCGGGTGGTACCGGCACAGGTAAGACGACGATGCTGAATGCGCTGTCGTCGTTCATCCCCGACACGGAGCGCATCGTCACGATCGAGGACCCGACAGAGTTGCGTTTGCAGCAGGGCCATGTCGTAACGCTCGAGGCGCGCCCGCCCTCGCTGGAGGGCAAGGGCGAGGTCACGCAGCGCGATCTCGTGCGCAACGCCTTGCGCATGCGCCCGGACCGCATCATCGTGGGCGAGGTTCGCGGCCCGGAGGCCTTCGACATGATGCAGGCCATGAACACGGGCCACGAGGGCTCGCTGGGCACGGTGCACGCAAACTCGCCGAGGGACGCCCTGGCGCGCATCGAGAACATGATCCTGATGGCCGGCCTGGATCTGCCGGTCCGCGCCATCCGCGAGCAGATCGCTTCGGCCATCCACCTGATCGTACAGATCGCCCGCTTCCCGGATGGGACCCGCAAGGTGACGCATGTAACCGAAGTGTCGGGCATGGAGGGCCAGGTGGTCACGCTGCAGGACCTGTTCCGGTTCCACCAGACGGGCATCGATCCGGAAGGCCGCGTGATTGGCGACTTCCGGACGACGGGGCTGCGGCCGCGGTTCACGGACAGATTCGAGATTGCTGGCATCCGGTTGCCGGCGGAGATCTTCGCAGCACAAGGAGTGTAGTGGTGGACGGACTGGCCCTTATCGCGTCCGCGTCAGTGATGGCGACGGTGGCCGTCGTGGTCATGGCCGTCTTTAGGGTCGGGGTCGCCCCCTCTGCACGGGTTCGAGGTCGGCTCGAGGGCCTGATGCGAGGAGCTTCGGTGGTCGAAGTGCCTGTCGACGCGCCGCTCCGCAAGGAGATGCAAAAGGGCCCTGTCACGCGCTTGATGAGCGGGCAATACTTGGAGAAGATCGCCGATGATCTGCAGCGGGCCGACGTCGATCTGCACGCTAACGAGTGGGCGGTTCTCCGCATCGGTCTGCCGATCGTTCTCGCTGCGTTTCCTGTCATCGCCATCGGGCCGACCGTGATAGGAGTGCTCGTGGCGCTGGCGTGCGCCATGGGTGGGTTCTGGCTACCGGGACAGTATCTCAAGATGCGGCAGAAGGCGCGCGTCGCCAAGCTCGACGCGCAACTGCCCGAGGCCCTGACCCTCATGTCGCAGTCCCTGAAGTCGGGGTTCGGACTGCTCCAGAGCATGAACCTTGCCGCCGAGCAGATGGAGCACCCCGTCTCTACCGAGCTGGGGCGCGCAATTCAGGAGATGAACGTGGGCTCTAGCGCCGAGGAAGCGCTGATGAGCCTGAGCCAGCGCGCCGGCAGTTATGACCTTGACATCGTCGTGACTGCCATCCTGGTTCAGAGGACGGTGGGCGGTAACCTGTCCGAGATTCTCGACAAGGTCGCCGACACCATGCGCGAGCGGACGAGGATCAAGGGAGAGATCAAAGCCCTCACGGCGCAGCAGAGCCTCACGGGCCTCGTCATCGGATTTCTGCCGCTGGGCGTGGGCGCGCTCTTCTTCGTGATCAGTCCGGACTACATCAAGCCGTTGTTTCAGGAAACCATCGGCCGCGTGATGATCGTTGTTGCCGTGTTTCTTGAGGCGATTGGCTTGATGATCATCCGGCGCATCCTCAGCATCGAGGTCTAGGCATGGAACTTTACGCTGCGCTGGTGGTGTTCGCCGCTGTCCTGTCGCTGTTCCTGGCGTTCAGCACGCAGGGCGGCAATGCCGCGCGGGCGCGCCTCGACGCGCTCACGCGCCCCCGGGAGTCTATGCCAAGCGAGGCAAGTGTGTCTCTGAACCAGCGGGTGGTCAGCCCCATGCTGGGCGGCCTGGCCAGAACTCTGGCCGGAGTGCTGCCGAAGGGCTACGCCGACGGTATCGGCAAGAGCCTCCTGCTGGCGGGCTCACCCATGACCGTATCGGGCTTCCTGACCATGCAGATGGTGACCATAGGCGCGTT
>JBBITS010000203.1:0-4452 GCA_037440665.1 Chloroflexota bacterium | reverse complement strand
TTAGAGGGGATGCCGTCGCTCCCACCCATGCAGGTCTCGTGGGCGAAGACCCGCTCCAGATCATTGTCGGCCATAATGAAGAGAATCGCAACCACCCCGCCGCGCTCCATCTCCACCAGTTTCTGGCCGGCATCGTAGGGGTTCAGGCCCCACTCTTGCGCCAGATCGCTCAGCCGTTGCCCCTCGTACTCGTGGTTCGTCTCCACCGAGGCGATGAGCCAGTCCTGGGCCATCTCCATCGTCAGGCCGGGCGCCAGGTACGCTGCCAGCGGGCCGCTGGAGCCGGTGTACGGGTACATGTCGATGTGGGCGTCCAGGCCACGCTCTCGCGCCCGGTCGAGGAGGGCCAGCGAATCCTTCGTCCTGCCCCAGTTTTGCTTCAGCGCGGCCTTGTGGTGCGAAAGCTGGACGGGCAGGCCGCCCTCGCGCCCGATGCGGAACGCCTCCTCCATCGCCTCCAGCAGGCCGTCGGCCTCGTTGCGAATGTGGCTCGCGTAGACGCCGCCGTAGCCGGCGGACACCTTCGCCAGCTCGATGATCTCCTCCGTTCGCGCGTTGCGGCCGGGCGCGTAGATGAGGCCGGTGGAGAGGCCGAGGGCACCGGCCTCCATTCCCTCGGCCAGCATGTCGCGCATCGCCTGCAGTTCGTCCGGCGACGGCTCGCGCCGCTCGCCACCCATGGTCACGAAGCGGAGGATGCCGTGCGGAACGAGGAACGCGGCGTTGACGCTCGACCCAGCGCGCCCGACCGCGTCGTAGAACTCCCCACACGACGTCCACGTCCATTCGTCGATGGCGCCGCCGAGGACGGCGGCCCATCCGCGCTCGAAAGCCGCGCGGAAGAGGTCGTTGACCGGCGCGGCCCCGGCGCCGCAGTTGCCCGCGATGCACGTCGTGACGCCCTGCATGAGCTTGAAGTCCATCTGCGGGTTATGCAGGAAGGCGATGTCGTCGTGGGTGTGAACGTCGATGAAGCCAGGGGCGACGATGCGGCCCGTGGCGTCGAGGACTTGCTCCGCCTTCGGCGGTGGCTCGCTCGACGGACGCTCGATGATGCGGACGATGCGGCCGTCGCGGATCAGCACGTCGGCGGCGCGGGCAGGGGCGCCCGTGCCGTCGACCACAGTCCCGCCGCTCATGAGTAGGTCGGAGTCCACGAAACGATGGATATGATAAACGACGCTAACCCTTGAGCCAAGAGGCCCTAGCGCCGGTCGACCGCGACATAACGGCCGGCCCGGAGTTCTTCCAGGAACTCGCGTTCCCAGCGCACCTCGCGCTCGAAGTCCGTCGCCGCCGTTCCGGCCTCGCGCGCCGAGTGCGCGTCGCTGCCACCGATGCCCGGCAGGGGCAGGGCGAGCGCGAGACGCCCGGCGGTGTCGTTCTGCACGCGACCCTCGGTCCCGTTGATCGTCTCGAACGTGTGAAACCAGAGAGACGGGTCGGCCTCGGGCACGCCGCCGTAGCGCCGCGACGGATGCGCCAGCGCCAGGATCGCCCCTTCGCGATCCGCGAGTTCCTTCAGACGCTCCAGGCGCGCCATCTGCGGGTCGTAGTAGGGCATACCGAACGTCAGCACGTGGCCGACTTCCGTGGTTACCTCGATGCCACGGAGAACCACGAAGTTCAGACGCTCGGCCAGCGCTTCGATCTCGTCGAGGGGCCAGAGGGCGTCGTGCTCGGTGATGCAGACGCCGTGGAGGCCGGCGGCCCGCGCCGCGCGGACCAGCGCCTCCGGCGTCAGCGCGCTGCACGCCGAGTGGACGCGCGTGTGGCAGTGGAGGTCGATGAGCAAAGGCGTGACACTTCGCCGCCGGGCCTACTGCCAGCCCACGCGCGCCCCCGCCACCATCTCCAGCGGGCCCGAAGGCCAGTTGAAGCCGAACCGCATCGCCTTGTTGATGTCGTCGGCCGACGCGATTCCTTCCTCCAGAACCCTGCGTGCCTCGGCCACCATGGCGAAGTAGATTCGGTTGGCGACGAACCCGTACTTGCCCAGCGCGTCCTTTACACGGATGGTCACCTTGCCGAGCTTCTCGCCCAGGTCCTCCATCACCTTGATGGCCTGCTCCGACGTGTCGGGCGTGTAGACGATCTCGATGAGCTTCATCACCGGCGCCGGGCTGAACCAGTGATAGCCGACAAAGCGGTCCTTGCGCGCCACGGCCTGGTTCAGGTCGGAGATGGCGAAGCCCGACGTGTTGCTGGCGAAGATGGCCGATTGCTTCACGAGCTGGTCCAGCTCGGCCCACACCTTCTTCTTCAGTTCCAGGTCCTCAGGCACGGCTTCGATGATCAGGTCGGCGTCGCGCAGGTCCTCGACGTTGGTCGTGAAGCTTAGGATCTCTTGAGTGCGCTGGAGCTGCTCGGCCGTGTTCTTTCCCAGTTCAACGCCCCGGCGGATGCCGAAGCGCCCGTCGAAGATGGCGCCGCGCGTCTTCTCGATCAGCTCGTCATTCAGGTCGCGCACGCGGGTGGGTATGCCGGCCAGCGCGCACACCTGCGCGATGCCGCCGCCCATGACGCCGCCGCCCATGACCCCGATCAGCTTGATGTCGTTGACGTTCATGCCCGCCCTCCTGAGGCCTTTATCCGACGCCATCGTACGCCGGACCGGACGGTGGCGCCAGACTCAGGCCGGCGCGCCTACGCGAGCGAGGAAGCGCTCGATGGCCTCCGTGACGGCCCCGGGCGCCTCGAGGGGCGACATGTGCCCCGACCCTGGGATCACGGCGAGCTCCGACCCAACGATGGCGTCGCGGATGGCCTGGTGCTTTTCCAGTGGCGTGGGGTCGTCCAGTTCGCCGACGACCACCAGAGTCGGGGCGCTAATGCGCCGGATGTCCACAGAGATGTCGCTCCGGCGGGCAACCGCCAGCGTCGCCTGATAGACGCCCTCGCGGTCGTTCGCTGCCAGGCGCTCGCGCCAAACATTCACTTCGTCTGTCCGGGCGAGGAACCTCGGTGCGAAGAAGATGGGCAGCACGGCGTCGAGCACGGCACCCAGGCCCTGCTCGCGGGCGATGTTGGCCAGCATCTCGTACTGCGGAGCGCGTTCGGGGAGCTCCGGGTCGGCCGACGTGTCCAGCAGGACCAGCGAGCGCACGTCCCCGGGATACGCCAGCGCCAGCCGCATGGCCACCATGCCGCCCATGGACAGGCCGACGACGTGCGCGGGCGCGACGCCCAACTGCGCGATGAGCCCGTGTGCATCCTCCGCCAGGTCCTCCAGCGTAAACTCGCCCGAGGGCGGCGTGCCGCCGTGGCCGCGGAAGTCGGCGTTGATGCAGCGGTAGCGTTTCGACAGCGCCTTCACCTGGGCGTCCCACATGCGCGCGCTGAAAGTGAGGCCGTGGAGGAAGATCACCGGCTCGCCTGAGCCTGTGTCCTCGTAGTTCAGGTTCTGACCGTTGACCTTGGCGGTTGGCACGTCCGAATCCCCCTTTCTCTCAGGTCGCCATGCGCCTGACGACCTCGTACATCACCTGGCAGCCGAGACGCAGGTTGTCAATGGAGATGCGCTCGTTGTGGCCGTGGACGGTCGCGGCCTCGCGGTTCTCCAGGATCACCGGGTTGAAGCCGTAGGCGACGGCGCCCCGCCGCCGGAACACGCGCGAATCGGTGAAGCCCGTGGCGACGCTGGGGAAGATAAGCGCGTCCTCGACGTTCTCGCGCAGGACGTCTTCGATGACGCGGAATAGCGCGGTGTCGTGCGGCGACGGCGGCGCGTGCGACTCCAGCACCTGCTCGACCGTCACCTTCGGGTCGTCGATGACACGCCGTAGCTCCTCGATGAAGGCCCGGGGGTCGGTACCGGGCAGCAGACGGCAGTCGAGCGCGGCCTCGGCGACGCCTGGGATGACGTTGTGCTTGATGCCCGCCCGGGCCATGGTGATGCTGATAGAGTCGGTGAGCGTCGAGCGCAGGACGTCGTCCTCGGCCGCCAGCGCCTCCAGCGTATCGGGCGACGTGTCGGGGATGATGCCTGCGCGCTGCAGACGGTCGAAGAACTCCAGGTGCGGCGGCGTCAGGCGGATGGGGCGTTTCCACTCCAGCACCTTCGTGAGGGCGCGAACGAGGCGGTCGAGGGCGTTGTTGCGGTGCGGCACCGAGCCGTGGCCCGGCCGCCCCTCGGCGCGCAGCGTGAGCCACAGAGGCCCCTTTTCGGCGACGCCGCAGGAGAACGACGTCCTCTTGGCCCCCAGGATTTCCGTGTGCCCGCGTCCGCCCTCGTTGATTACGTACTCGGCTTCGAGCGCCTCCGGGTGATGCTGGTCGAGCCAGTCGACGCCGTAGGCGCTGCCAGCCTCTTCGTCGGCGCAGGCCAGGAACACGACGTCGCGCTTCAGGGGAGTTCCAGTGCGCTTCAGCAGGAGCGCGGCCATCAGCTCCATCACGGCCAGACCCTTCATGTCCAGCGCGCCGCGTCCCCAGACGTGCCCGTCGGCGATC
>JBBITS010000202.1:0-4458 GCA_037440665.1 Chloroflexota bacterium | reverse complement strand
CTGATCGAGGAGATCGACAACCTCACATCCCACGGCATCGGCGTCGGCCGGCTGTTCGTGAGCGACCGGGCGCACGTCATCATGCCCTACCACCGTCTGCTCGACCAGCTCGATGAGCTGCGGCGTGGCGCGGCCGCCATCGGCACCACCGGCCGCGGCGTCGGGCCTTGCTTCGCCGACAAGGTCGGACGCATGGGCGTGCGCGTGGGTGACCTGGTGAATCCGGAGGCGCTGCGGCTGAGGCTGTCGTTCGTGCTGCCCCTGAAGAACGAGATACTGACGAAGGTTTACGGGGCCGAGCCGCTGGACCTCGAGGCTGTGCTGGAGGAGTACGACGGCTACGGCTGCCGGTTGAAGCCGTTCGTGCGCGACACCGCGCCAATCGTCCACGAAGCCCTGGCGGCGGGCGAGACGGTGCTGCTGGAAGGCGCGCAGGGCGCGCTCTTGGACCTCGACGCCGGCACGTACGAGTTCGTCACGTCGTCGGTGCCGTCGTCATCGGCGGGCGGGGCGGGTATCGGCATCGGCATCGGACCGACCGATATCGAGAAGGTGGTGGGGATATACAAGGCGTACATGACGCGCGTGGGCAACGGACCGATGCCCACGGAGCTTTTGGATGAGACGGGCCAGATCCTGCGCGTCGCGGGACAGGAGTTCGGGGCGACCACGGGGCGGCCGCGCCGCTGCGGCTGGTTCGACGCCGTCGCGTCGCGCTACAGCGCCATGGTCAACGGCGTGACGCACGCGGTGCTGACGCGCCTCGACGTGCTCGACAAGTTCCCCGCGCTCTCCATCTGCGTCCGCTACCGGCTCGACGGCAAGGAGATCGACACGCTGCCGGCCAGCGTCGCCGACATGCAGAGGATCGAGCCCGTGTGGGAGGAGATGCCCGGCTGGCGCAGGCCCACGGGCGACGTTCGCCACTTCGCCGACCTGCCGCCCGAGGCGCGGGCCTACGTCAAGCGCATCGAAGAGCTGCTGCAGGTTCCGATCACCATCGTGTCCGTCGGTCCGGAGCGCGACCAGGCCATCATCGTCAACGAACTGTTCTAGTCCCATGGCCGACGCCCTGAACCTGTGGCTTCACCTCGTCTTTGCGGCGCTGTGGGTCGGGCCGCAGGCGTTCCTGTTCGTCGCTGTCGTGCCGGGGCTGAGGCGCGTGACGGACCCCGCCGTGCGGGCGCAGGCGCTCCGCGTAGTCGTCTACCGCTACGCGTGGCTGAGCCTGGCGGCCGGCGCCGTGCTGATCGGGACGGGCACGGAGAACATCCTGCACGCGAACGACACCAACTTCGCGGCCGGGCCGGGCATGATGGAGTACCGCTACGGCGTGATCCTGGTGACGAAGCTGGCGATGGTGGCCGTGGCTATGGCGCTCACAGCCTACCACTCGCTGGTTATCGGGCCGCGGCAGTTGCGTCTGCTGGAGGAGGGCGGCGACGAGCGGGAGCTGGCGCGCTGGCGGGCGCAGTCGGTGGCCATCTCGGCGGTGAACCTGGCGCTGGCGCTGGGCATTCTGCTGACGGCGGCCATGCTGCGGATCGAGTCGTTTTCACTGCAGTTGCGGTAGGCGTGTGAACCGGCTCTGTGTGTTAGCCTGACCTCCGTGCGAAGCCTGCCTGAGTACCTGCGCCCGGGCCTCGACCTCGTCTTCGTCGGGATCAACCCCAGCCGCCGCGCGGCCCAGACGGGGCATTACTACGCGAGCCGGGGCAACCTGTTCTGGCCTCTGGCGTACGAGGCGGGGCTGCTGCCCGAACGGCTGACCTGCGAGGACGACTGGCGCGTGCCGGAGTTCGGCATCGGCCTTACGGACGTGGTGGGCCGCTGGTCGCGGTCGCAGAACGACCTGGGCCGCGAGGAGTTGCGCGAGGGCGCCGCGCAACTGCGGGCCAGGCTGCGGGAAGTCAGACCCAGCGTGGTCTGCTTCAACGGCAAGGGGATCGCCGAGGTGTTTCTGGGGCGGCGCTGCGCCTTTGGCCTGCAGTCCACGCGTGAAGAGGGCGCCCTCGTGTACGTCATGCCATCCACCAGTGGCCGGACCGTGGGCCTGACGCGAAACGACCGGCTTCGCTACTTCCAGGAGGTGGCCGGGCTGGTAGCGCGCGTCCGCATGGAGGGCCGGGCAGAGTCATGAGTCATATGACGCCAACCCTGCCGCCCGACGGCGTGCCGCTGTTCTCGCCCCGCCTCGACGAGATCCTCGACGGGATTCGGAACGGGGAGATCCCCAACGCTGGACGCTTCTGCGGCTACTGCTTCACGCCCGTCGCCGAGCGTGACGTCTGCCCGCACTGCGGCCGGAGCGCGGCGGACGCGCCTCCGGCCGCGTCGATACCGGACGAGGTGCTGGCGATGTACGCGGGCCTGCGCCGCCGCGAGAGCCTGGTGGTCAACGCCTTCGCGTACCTGGGGCTGACCATAGGCGTGGCTCTGTTCGTCCTGATGGTGGCCATCGCCGTGTTCTACCTCGACCAGGCGTGGTGGTTCCTGGTGCTGAGCATGGTGGCTCTGCTGGTGGGAGGCCGGGTGCTGGCGGGCCTGCTGGGGGGCATCGTTGGCGACAGCCTCGGGTACCGGTACGCCCGCGGGAAGCTGGCCGAGGACTGGGCGGCGTACGAGGCTGGGCGTCACCTCAAGGCGACATAACAGGCCATTCGGCCCCCCGGTTTCCGAATCTGGGCGCCGCTCAGGGAGCGCCCTGAGGGGAGGCCATAGGTAACCGAGGTTTCCCTAGGGTCGCGCCCGCGTTTTCCGGACGCAGGGCCGTCACCGCCTTGACACTGGCGTCTTGGCGGCTATTATGCCCCATGTTTGCGCCCGACGACACGGTTTGTGAAAGGAGGAACTACTGAGTACCAGACACATCCCGTGGCGCGTCAGGTCGGCACTCAAGCTGGCCTCGGTCACAACCGTCGTCGCATGGACGCTGATGAGGGACCGGAAACCCGCGTCGCAACAGTCGATTCCCGAATCCCGCTCCCGCGCTCCGGGAGTTGGGTGGCGGGGCGCGCTGAGCAGGACGCTCTTCGCCCCGTTCCTGCGCAGGCTGGCGTTGGCGACGACCGCCGTCACCACCACCGTCATCGTCGCATCAACCATCCCCGCCCTAGCCGCGATCCCGTTCGATGACTCAGGCCAACCGACACCACTCGACGAGCTGGTAGCTTTGCCGTCGGAGGAGCGCCCGGCCGGAGCGTCGGCGATGGACTGGATCGAGGCGAACCGTCTGGCGGCTCCCCCGCGCGACCAGCTAATGCTGGCGGCCGTGGTGGCTGCCCGTCAGCAGGAGGACCACAACAGGGCTCTCCAGGCTCTGGCCCTGCTCGAGGCTGCGGGCTTCACCGTGGAGTTCGAGGAGGGCACGAACCGCCCGACGTTCGTGAAGGAGGCCCCGGCGATACAGCGGACCGAGTCGGCCGTTCTGGCGGCATCCGCGACGGCGCCGCAGCCGCTACTGCCGGGCCGGGTGATCAAGAACGCCCGGATCACCTTCTACGCCTGCATCGGCAACGGGTTCTGCAATACCATGGCCGGAGGCAAGCAGCCCTACGAGGGCGCCGCCGCGTGCAGCTACGACCTTCCCATCGGCACGCGCCTCCAGATCGTCAACGACCCGAGCGGCCGCGTCTTCACCTGCGAGGACCGCGGCTACCTGGCTCCCACCTGGATCGACGTGTTCTTCTGGAACGCGGCCGACGGGTGGCCCTGGCAGCGGAACATCGGCTCGGTCAGCGACATCGTCATCGTCGAGTAGAACCACTTTCCCGCCATTACTCACGCCGGTTTGAGCCGCCGCGTATGGCATGACCCTGCGCCATGTTGTACGCGGCGGCCAGGCCAGTGAGCGTGGGATGTTCCCGGCACGCGAATGCCTCTCACGCTAATGAAGGACGCCCTTCAGGGTGGCCGTCGCGCGCCGGCGCAGCGCACGGTGGTCGCGCCTGCTGAGCGGGTGCGGGCCCTGCCACTTCATGCGTGGCCTGCGAGTACTGGCCGTGGATCTGGGGGACACCCCCAGACCCCTCGCCTTAGTCGAGTCTTCGACCGGCAGAGGGGGCTTCCCCCTCTGCACTCCCGCTTACCGAGTAGTGGCCTTCTTCCTTGGGGATCGGTATGCGCAGCGAGGGACGCCGCTGACGAGAAGTCAGGACGCGGGGACAGCGGCGACGCCGTTGGCCGAGGCGCTGGCCTGAACTGGGCCGCGAACGAGGGCCTTGATCTGCGCCATCACCTGCCAGGCCGCCTTCTCGCCGCGATCCATTGACTCGCGCAGGTTGAAGGCCGTGCCACCGACGAAGCCGCGCAGGTCGGGGCGGATGGAGACGTCGGGCCGGCGCGTCAGGTACGCCTGCTCGGAGATGGTGCTGAGAACGAACGGCGTCGCGGACAGGCGGCGGCCGGCGACGGGGCGGCTGGTGTGGCGATTCCGCGCCGCTCCCGTCGAGCGGAAGA
>JBBITS010000201.1:4142-4464 GCA_037440665.1 Chloroflexota bacterium | reverse complement strand
CCGAGGTCGTGCTGGCGCCGTCGCCGGTGCAGGGGCCCGAAGCCATCGCCGGTGTCATCGAGGGCCTGCGCCAGCTAAACGCCCTCGGCGACGTCGACGTCATCATCGTAGCCCGCGGCGGTGGCTCGCTGGAGGAGCTGGCGGCGTTCAATGCCGAGCCCGTGGCCAGGGCCATCTACGCCAGTCAAACGCCGGTCGTTTCCGCCGTCGGCCACGAAACCGACTACACCATCGCCGACTTCGTCGCCGACCTGCGCGCGCCGACGCCTTCGGCCGCCGCTGAACTGGTGAGCCCTGACCAGCGTCAGCTTCGCATCCACAT
>JBBITS010000201.1:0-4111 GCA_037440665.1 Chloroflexota bacterium | reverse complement strand
CGACGGCGCCCTACGCGACCGCCTGCAGGCCGAGCGGCGCCGCATCGAGTCCCCGGTGTCGCGCATCGAGCGGCGCGAGCCCGACTTCGCGCGCCTGCGGCAACTCGTCGACGACAGGGTGCGCGCCGTGTCAGGTCAGGTAGACGGATCGATGACGCGGGCCCGGACCGGCCTCGGCGCGCACCTGTGGCGCCTGAAGTCACTTGATCCCCTGGCAACGCTGGAGCGCGGCTATGCTATCGTGCAGCGGAACGGCGACGTCGTGAGCAGCGTGCGTACCGTGCGCGCAGGCGAGCAGCTCGGCGTCCGCGTCAGGGACGGCTCGTTCGGCGTCCGTGTCGAGGGCGCGCTGTCTGCAAGGCGGCCGCGTCGCAAGGTGACCGACCCATCCCTCCAACCTCCCCTGTTCGCCGTGCCGGAGGTAGACCTCTCGTGACCAAGCGCCGGGAGCCATTCGAAGACCTGTACCACAAGCTCGAAGAGACCGTCGAGAAGCTCGAACAGGGCGGGCTGTCATTGGACGACTCCATTGCCCTGTACGAGCAGGGAATGACGCTGGCGCGGCGCTGCCAGGAGTTGCTGGACGAGGCCGAGCAGAAGATCACGAAGCTCCGCCAGACCTTCGCCGAGCGCCCGGAGTACGCGCGCGAGGATCTGTCGGAGGAAGAGAACGAATACGACGAGCCGGTATAATCCTGGCGGAGGGAGCAATGGTCACAAAGCCGAAAAAGCAACTCCCCCTCTGGGCGATTGAATACCTGGGCGGGCGCAAGCCGCCGACCCCGGAAGACCTGGAGGCGCGACAGAAGGCGTTCAAAGGGGCGTTGAAGGCCCGAAAGAGCCTGGACATCAGACCGCTGAGCGTCGCCGAGATCATTCGCGAAATGCGGGACGAGGATGAATGACCGACTCCAGTTGGTCATTGATGCCTCAGTCCTAGCGCAGATTTACGTCAGAGATGCCGAGGAGAGGTTCTCGGCCGTGGCGGAAGACATCGTGCGGCGGCACGTCGCAGGCTCGATGGAATTAGTTGCGCCGCAGTTCATCCTCTACGAAATCCCAAGCGCGATTCACCGGGCCGTCCGGCGCCGCAGGTTGGCCCACAACGCCGCGCGGCTGGCCGTTCGGCATTTCTTCAACCTCGGCATACGGACACTAGGCAGCGAGCGCAGCCTGCCATCAATGATCGAGTCGGCCTCGTCGCGAGCCTCGCAGTTGGGATGCCACCTATACGACGCCCTGTATCTGATCGCCGCCGAAGCCCTCGATTACCCGTTCATTACCGCCGACAGGAAACTGTACGAACGGGTCGCGAACCAAGTTGACACATCATCTGGATCGAGGACCACCCAGGGCATTAGCCATCGTAATTGGAGGGGGTGCGACGACACCGCATGATCTCGCCGAGGTACCAGTAATGGCCGCGTGGTTGCAGGCAGGGCCGCGACCGCTGGGCGTGGGAGCCAGCGTGACATGACCCTCCGCATTGGCTGGTTCGCGACGGGACGCGGCGAGGGCTCCCGGAACCTGCTGCGGGCAGCCGTGGACGCCATCGGCGACGGGCGTCTGGACGCCGAAATAGCCTTCGTCTTCTGCAACCGCGAGCCGGGCGAGTACGAACCCACGGATGTCTTCCTCGAGCAGGCCCGCTCCTACGGTCTCGACGTCATCACGCTCTCGTCGCGGCGCTTCCGCAAGGCGAGCGACGGCCAGCGCTCGCGCCCGGACAAACCTCTGCCCGAATGGCGCCGCGCCTACGACCGCGAGGTCGCGGCGCTGCTGCCGCCGTTCGACATCGGCATGCTGGCAGGCTACATGCTCATCACGACGGAGGACCTGTGCGAGCGCTTCCCTCTGCTCAACCTGCACCCGGCCGCGCCAGGCCAGCCCGCCGGAACGTGGCAGGAGGTGGTCTGGAAGCTGGTCGAGGAGGGCGCCACCTACAGCGGCGCGCGCATTCACCTCGCGACGACCGAACTGGACGCTGGACCCATCGTCACCTATTGCACGTACCCTCTGCGCGGGCCGGGCATCGACGAATTGTGGCGCGACGTTCGATGCCAGACGCTCGACGCCGCCAGGTCGTCGAAGGGCGAGGACCTGCCGCTGTTCAGGGAGATCCGCCGCCGGGGCGCCGCCCGCGAGCTGCCGTTCGTCGTCGAGACGCTGCGCGCCTTCGCCGACGGCCGCCTCCGCATCGAGGATGGGCGTCCGTGCCACGATCACGCCCCTCTGGAGGGCGGCCTCGACCTCACGGAGCAGGTGGAAGCGGCTCTGGCCATCGCGTAGTCATGGCTCACCCGTGTTAGGCAGCCCCAACCCCTCTGTACACATTGTTTAGCCGCCGTTAGCGATTGCTTAACACTTCCGTCCTAGAATCGAGCCGAAGGGACGCAGGGAATATGCTCCCCCATTCCCGAGGTCCCGTAGCCACAGAGACCGAGGTGCGCCAAAGCCCGCAATCATGCGCGCCTCGGTTTCTTGATGTCCGGCCCTTCACCTACCGCCCGCAGCGTGCCAAGAAGTCCAGAACCACGCGGTTGAAGAAATCGGGCTGCTCCCAGTACACCGAGTGCCCCGCGCCCGGCGCGACGATGAGGCGCGATCCCCACACCATTCGTTGCACTGTGGCCATCACAGGCGGCGGGAACAGCGGGTCGTCGGAACCGGCGACGAACAGCGCCGGGCAGCGCAGACCCATGATCTGCGCCTCGGACGGCGATGGCGGCAGCGTGCGTCCCGACAGGAAGTCGTCGGGCCGGGGCGGGTTCAGACGCGAGACGGCGTCATAGAGGAATGCGCCGTCGGGGTCGCGCTCGGCGTACGCCTCGGAGTACGCCGCGCCGCGCATGACGCCCGGCTGCGAACGTCCGCGTTCGCCCTCGCGCCGCATCATGGCCCGCACGTCGTTGTTCCGGTACGGGAAGATCGTGTCGGCCATCACCAGCGCCCGCGCGCGGTCCGGACACGCGAGCGCGAACCCGAGGACGGTGAAGCCGCCCATCGACTGGCCGACCAGGTATGCGCCCTCGACGCCCAGGTGGTCCAGCAGGCCGCGCAGGTCCTCGACGAAGGCGCCAACGCCGGGCCCGTCGGGCGCGTCCGGCGAATCGCCGAAGGCGCGGTGGTCGAAGACGACGCAGCGGTAGCTCTGAGCGAACGCCGGAAGCTGCTGCCACCACGAGAGGTGATTGCCGCCCAGCCCATGGGCGAACACCACCACGTCGTCGCCCTGACCATGCGACTCGTAGTAGAGGTCGATGCCGTTGACGGGTGCGTGGGGCATTAGCTGCCTTCCGCGTCCGGCACGACGCACGACACGAACGTGAAGGCGTAGAACGCGACGCCGTCGGACACCGTGCGCAGCGTGAGTTCGTGGTGATCCAGCGTCCGGTTGTTCACGAGCCTGTACATGCGGGGCGTGTCCACGACCAGGACGCTGTCCTCACCCTCGCGCCGGACGTCGGCCCCTGCGTCCTCCACAGGCAGCGGGCACCCGTCCTGCAAGACCTCTATCTTGGCCGGACCCCCGGCGATAGGCGGGTGCGCCACCAGGTTCACCTCTTTGCCCAGGTAGCGCACGTGGAGCTGGCCCGTCCCCTGCGCGCCGAAAGGGCGCGACACGAACTCGCCCGAGAGCAGCCAGTCGCCCTCGAGGTACGAGAAGCCCTCGGCGTGCTTGCCGACGTCGCGATAGCGCGCCGGCCGGTCGAGAGCGATGTCGTCCGTGTTGCCGATGCTGCCGCGCTGGTAGCCGAGGTACAGCTCCGGCGTCACGCGGTAGCAGACGGCCCCCGGCCGGTCCTCGTCGCGTACCGGCGTCATTATGTCCGGTAGCTCCACGCCAGGTCTGGCATCGCGCAGGAGCTTCTGGATGGCTGCTTCGACTTCCGCGTAGCCGCCCTCGCCCTGGTGGTAGTACCGCAGATGGCCGTCCTTATCCACGAGGTACTTCGAGGGCCAGAAGCGGTTGGCGTACGCCTTCCAGATGTCGTAGTCGTTGTCGACCACGACCGGGTACGCGATGCCGTGCTCGGCGATGGCGCGGCGGACGTTGTCAGGCGGTCGCGTCCCAGGATTGCTGTAAAAACAAGACGGTGTAGTCTCCGCG
>JBBITS010000200.1:0-4499 GCA_037440665.1 Chloroflexota bacterium | reverse complement strand
AAAGGCTTCCCGGTCCTCGGCCCGGTGGATGGCCGCGGGCGGCGTCCCGCGCAGGGGGTAGCCGAGGCGCTCCAGGTCCCGGGCGAGCTTCAGCGGTGTCTGTCCGCCGAAGGTGACCACCACGCCCTCGGGCTTCTCGACGTCCAGGACCGCCGTCACGTCCTCCAGCGTCACCACCCAGCCGCCCGGCTTGCGCGGACAGGCGCAAGGTCACACACTACACGCCGCACACCCCGTTGCGGACGTGAGAAAGGAACGGACACATGGAACCGAAGGGCAAGGTCGCGCTGGTCACAGGAGGCAGCTCGGGCATCGGCCGGGAGAGCGCCATCGCGCTGGCGAGGGAGGGCGCGTCGGTCGTCGTCGCCGACATCGACGACACGGGCGGCGCCGAAACGGTGAAGCTCATCGAGCAGGCCGGCGGCAAGGCGGCCTTTCTGCATACCGACGTCACGAAGCGCGCCGACCTCGAGCGCGCGGTGAAGTTCGCCGAGGACACCTTCGGCGGCCTCGACATCCTGCACAACAACGCGGGCATCATCACCCGCCGGCCGCGCTTCCCGGACACTCCGCCGGAGAACTGGGAACTGACGCTCGCCATTAACCTGTGGGCCGTCGTCGCAGGGACGCAGGCGGCGGTGCCGGCGATGCGGAAGCGCGGGGGCGGCGCCATCGTCAACACGGCGTCGCTGGCGGGCGTCATTGCCTACCAGCCAGACCCCATCTACGGGATGACGAAGCACGGCGTCGTCGGCTTCACGCGGGCGCTCGCCTACCTGAAGGACCAGGACAACATCCGGGTGAACTGCGTCTGCCCGGGCGTCGTCGACACGCCGCTGCTCAACAAGGGAACTGAGGAGATGACGCCGGAGGAGCTGGCGCAGCGCGACGTGATCCTGAAGGCGATGCCGCTCATCCCGGTGTCCGAGGTTGCCGACGCCGTCCTGGAGTTCGTGCGCGACGATTCGCTGGCGGGCGAGGCGATGGGCATCATGTACGGCCAGCCGCGCCGTCTCATCCCGCCCGCCATCACGCTGAACCGCGACCCGGCGCAGCGCATGCCGACGTAGGCCCTACTCCACCCCCAGCACCACCGTGCCCGTGGCCGATAAGGTGCCGCCGGTGCCGTTCACCAGCGCGATGCGCGCGTTGGGCACCTGGCGCTCGCCGCACTCGCCCCGGAGCTGGCGCACGGCCTCGATGATGATGAACACGCCGTACATGCCCGGATGCGTGTACGACAGGCCACCGCCGCTGGTGTTCAGCGGGAAGTCGCCGCCCGGCTCCGTGCGGCCTCCCGACAGGAACGCGCCGCCCTCGCCCGGCTTGCAGAACCCCAGCGCCTCGATGGTCACCAGCGTCGTGTAGGTGAACGAGTCGTAGACCTCGACCACGTCGATGTCGTCGTGCGTGACGCCGGCCATCTCCATCGCGCGCTTGCCGGACTCGCGCGCGGGCGTCGTCGTGAGGTCGGGCATAGTCAGCAGGCCGGTGTGCGTCGTCGCCTCGCCGGTGCCGAGGACCCACACTGGCTTCTTCTTCAGGTCGCGCGCCCTCTCCTCGCTCACGAGCACCACGGCGCCGCCGGCGTCGGTCACCAGGCAGCAGTCGTACACGTGGAACGGATAGGCGATCCAGCGCGACGACAGCACGTCGTCGACGGTCAACGGATCGCGCATGAAGGCTTTGGGATTTAGCTGCGCCCACTTGCGTGCTGAGACGGCGATCTCGGCCAGTTGCTCGTGTGTCGTGCCGTACTGATGCATGTGCCGCATGCACGCCATCGCGTATGCCGAAGGCGCCGGGCCGATGCCGAAGGGCAGCTCGAACTGGCCGAAGGTCGACGTCGGATCGCCGAAGGCCATGCGTCCCGTCGGCACGCGCATGCGACGGCGCGAGTAACCGTTCTCGCCGTGGGTGATGAGGGCGACATTGCACAGACCGGCGTTTATCGCTGCGGCCGCGTGCTCGACGTGGATGACGAACGCCGAGCCGCCCGTCATCGTTCCGTCCATGTAACGGGGCTGAATGCCCAGGTACTCGCACATCTCGATGGCGGCCATGCCGCCGACGCCCGCCGTGAAAAGACCGTCGACCTCCGACTTATCGATTCCCGCGTCGCGCAGGGCGTTCTTCGCCGCCTCGGCGTGCAGCATGATTGACGTCTTGCCTTCGCAGATGCCGATCTCGTCCGATTCGTCGACGCCGGCGATGGCGATTCGCTTCTGGTATCCCACGCGTCGTCCCTCCTACCGCGCCGGCCGGAACAGCGGCAGCGTGACGCTGCCGGTCACGTCCTGGAACACGACCTCCACCGGCATGTCGCAGCGCACGTTCTCAGGATCGGGCTGGACCTCGATGAGGTTCGTCATCAGGCGGGGCCCTTCCTCCAGTTGCACCAGCGCCGTTACATACGGAGGCTCGAACCCCGGAGCCATAGGCCGGTGCTGGATGGCGAAGGTGTAGACGGTCCCTTTGCCGCTGCACTTGCGCCACTCGACGTCCCACGAGAAGCACCTGGGGCAGAAGCGCCGAGGGAAAAAGAAGAACTTCTGGCACTGGAGGCAGAACGGCAGACGCAGTTCGTGAGCCTTGCAGCCCTGCCAGAAGGGCTCAGTCTCGGGCGTCGCCACTGGCAGCGGCTTGTTGTAGTCGGCCACGGCCACTCCTTTCTCGCGCTGGGGCGTCGCTCATGAAGAATCCGCCCCTCGCCAGCTCTGGCGGCTCGCCGTGGCGAAACGGGCGGAACGCCGGGCGCATCGCATTGGGTCCGGCCCGCGGACCGGGCATCATGCTATGACGTGTACGTAAGATGCGTCAACCGAAGGAAAGCGTGGAGGCCTCAGGCCGCCCGCTCACCCCACCCACGGGCGCGCTTCGACTGGTATAGCCGGTCGTCGGCCGTAGCGAAGAGCTGGTCTACGGTCAGGGGGTTGGTCCGGCTGGCCATGGCCACACCGGCGCATATCGATGCCTCGAGCGACCCTGCGCCGTCGATGGGGCAAGGAGTCGACCGGACGGCCTCGACCGCGCGCCCGGCGATCTCCCGCGCCTCCGGCTCCGACGCGCCACAAGCAATGATGGCGAACTCGTCACCGCCGATGCGCGCGACGCAATGACCGTTACAGGCCGCCGTCAGGCGGCCGGCGACCTGCCGCAGCAGGTGGTCACCCGCCAGGTGGCCGTGCGTGTCGTTCACGCTCTTCATGCGATCCACGTCCAGCAGGACGAGGGCGACCGAGCCTGCCTCCTGGTCGACTCCGGCCACGTGGCGCTCGAGTTCGTCGTAGAAGTGACGCCGGTTGAACAGCCCGGTCAGGTCATCGTGCCGGGCCTGATACTCGCTGCGGAGGCGCTCGATGCCGGCCGCCGCGATCAGCATCACCCGGCTGGCGACGCCGGTGGACAGGGTAGCGACCCCCAAGAAGACGGTCAGCGTGACACCGTCACTGGTTCGGTAATCGGCCCAGGTCAGCCCGTAGATGCCGGGGAACATGGCGCCGATGAGGCCCACGGCGGCGCCCCAGTAGACGACCTGGAGGACCCTGCCCACGGCCTTGAGGCGTGCAAGCCAGGCCGAAGCACGCGCCTCAGCAGACTGATAGCCGTTCACTAACCCCGCTCCGCAGTTGCCACCCTCTGCAGATATGTTCGGCCAGCCGGGGCTTCGGCTTGAAGGCCGCTACCCGAGGGCCAGATTCGGTTGTCCGAGTCTGGGGCCTGTGCTATGATCCCGCCCACATACGCGACGAAATTCACAAACGGTGGGGACCCTTGCTCGACGAGTTCGGACGCGCCGGTTTCCTCCTTCTGTTCGCGTTCGCCTTCCCGTTGATCCCCATCGGGGCATCGTTCGCCCTGGGCATCATCCGCATCCGGCCCAGAAAGCCCGACCCCGTAAAGGACGACATCTACGAGTGCGGGGTCGAGACCGAGGGGCCCGCCTGGGTCCAGTTCAACGCCCGCTACTACGTCTTCGCGCTGCTCTTCGTCATCTTCGATATCGAGACCCTCTTCCTATACCCGTGGGCTGTGAGCCTGCGCCAGGTGAAGCTATTCGGCCTGGCCGAAGCCCTAATCTTCATCGCCATCCTCCTCGTTGGCTACGTGTACGCGTGGCGTAAGCGCGCGCTGGACTGGAACTATTGATGACTCGCGCGCTCGCGGGCCACGAGGTCGCCGACCGCATCCGGGCCGCGCGGCCCGGCGCGGTCGTGGACGCCACGGCCGAGGCCGTCACCCTCGACCCCGCCGGCCTCGTCGATACCATGCGCTTCGTCCGCGATGACGGCGAACTCGACGCCAAGTTCCTGAACATGCTCTGCGGGGTGGACCTCCTGGATCGCATCGAGGTCGTGTACCACGTGACGTCGCTGAGGCTGAACCATACCTTCGCGCTGAAGGTGCGAACGGACCGCGACAATCCTGTGGTCCCCAGCGTGACGCCGGTGTGGTGGGGCTCCCACCTGCAGGAGCGCGAGTGCTATGACCTGATGGGC
>JBBITS010000199.1:3425-4567 GCA_037440665.1 Chloroflexota bacterium | reverse complement strand
CGAACAGCGTGACTGTGATTTCCGCGAGGTACTCGGGGCTGGTCCAGCGCGCTTTCTCGGCGACGGTGATGACGGCGAGAACTAGGGTCAGCGAGCCAATAGCCACGGCCCGGCCCATCCAGATGACACGGCCGGCCGCCTGCTCCACGGGGTTTGACGGGTGTCTGGCTCCGCTCACGATGCTGTATCGGCTACCGAGGGCCGAGCCTGCAGTCCAGGCCGCCTGAATCAGACGCCTATCGAAGACTCTACCCTGCGAGCGGGCCAGGCGTCGCGGGCCGGGGCAGGCGCCGCCGGGGCGTGTTCGGCCAGCCTCCGCTCAAGGCGCGACCGGAGGCTGTCGAGCCCCCACCCGCGCGCTGCCGAGATCAGAACGGCGTCGGGCGCGTCCAGAGGCGAGGTGAGGTCTAGACCGGCCAGGTCGTCGAGGCCCGTGACGGGCGCGCCATCCCTGTGAGCCAGCCGGTCGACCTTGTTCAGCGCTGTCACGCGAGGCCTGCTACCGAGGCCAAGGGTATCCAGCGTACGTTCGACGGTTTCCACCTGGTCCGCAGCGTCGGGGTGCGATGTCCACCACATGCAGGAGCACGTCGGCGTCGGCCAACTCCTCGAGCGTCGCGCGGAAGGCCGCGACGAGCTGGGCCGGCAGCTTGTGGATGAAGCCCACAGTGTCGGTCAGCAGCGCGGCGGCACCGCTAGGCAGCGCCATGCGGCGCGTGACGGGATCGAGCGTCGCGAAGAGCTGATCCTCGACGAGGACGTCGGCCGCAGTAAGCGTGCGCATCAGTGTGCTCTTGCCGGCGTTGGTGTAGCCGACGAGGGCGATGACCGGCACGCCGGTGCGCGCTCGGCGGCGACGGTAGAGAGCGCGGTGGCGCCTTACGCCTTCGATGTCGGCCTTCAGCCGGGCGATCCTCGTGCGCACGAGGCGGCGGTCGGTCTCGATCTGCGTCTCGCCGGGGCCACGCACGCCGATGGCGCCGGGCGCTCCGGAGCGGCCGCCCAGCCGCTCCAGGTGGCTCCACTGCCCGGCTAGCCTGGGGAGGAGGTACTCGCTCTGGGCCAGTTCCACCTGCAGACGCCCCTCGCGCGTCCGGGCACGCATGGCGAAGATGTCGAGGATAAGCGCGGTGCGGTCGAGC
>JBBITS010000199.1:0-3415 GCA_037440665.1 Chloroflexota bacterium | reverse complement strand
ACCTTGACCTTGAGCGCCTTCTCGAGGTTGCGCTGCTGCGATGGCGACAACTCGTCGTCGAAGATGACCATCGTGCACCCGAGCTGATCGCGGGCGCCGGCCACCTCCTCGAGCTTGCCCTTACCGATGTAGTGAGCGGGATCGGGCGCCCTGAGGCGCTGGATGGTCACGCCCGCTACCTCGGCTCCGGCGGTGCGGGCGAGGAGAGCCAGCTCCTCGATGGAGGCCTGAGCGCGCAGGCCGCCAGCGGCGCGGGTCTCGACGCCGACGAGAAACGCGCGTTCGCTGGGAAGCGACGTGGTGTGCAGGGCGCGCCCGGTTCGTTTCGCCATCGGTTCATTCTAGCGGATGCGAATGGCGGTTCCCGAAGCGCATCGCGTTGACACGCCGATCGCCCTCGACTACGATCGCCAAGGCCCCGCCGGCGTGCGCGGTCGCGCTGCTCCTGCGAGGGTCATTCCGGCAGTACGCTGCATGCAGGGAGGAAGTCATCATGCGGTTCCTCATCGGATTCCTGCTCGGCGTTGCGATCGGCGCCGCCATCGCCCTGACGCTGGCGCCCCAGCCAGGACGCGACACGCGGGAGAAGCTCCGCGAGCAGTTCCGGCAGCGCCAGCCGCACGAAGCCGCTCCCGAGGCGGCTGCCGTGCGCGAGGCCGTCGCCGCGCAGTAGCGACGCCCCGGCCCTATCAGCGTCACGGGAGGACGTTTGGAGAACACCCATCTGAAGCTCGTGGTAATCATTGCGTCGGACCCCGACGCGGACAAGCTGATCAAGCGTCTAGTAAGTCAGGGCTACCCGGCGACGAAGATCAGCAGCACAGGCGGGTTTCTCCGCAAGGGCAACGCCACCATCCTCTCTGGCGTCGAGGCCGAGGAGGTTGACCAGATCATCGCCATGGTGCGGCAGGAGTGCTACGCGCGCTCCGAGTTCGTGCCTGTACAGACGTTACCCTTTTTCGGCGAGGGATCAGTGCTCGCCGAGCCCGTCGAGGTGCGCGTCGGCGGCGCTATCGTGTTCGTTATCGACGTGGAGCGATTCGAGAAAATCTAGAGCAGCGAGATGAAGGCGTCGACGATCGCCGCGTCGAGCTGCGATCCTGTCGCCCCCAGCAGCACTGCCTTCGCGTCGTCCACCGAAAGCGCCGAACGATACGGGCGCTCCGTCGTGAGAGCGACGAAGACGTCGGCGACGGCGATGATCGAAGCTTCCTCGGGGATTTCGCCCTCGCCCAGCATCTCGGGGTAACCCTTGCCGTCTGGCCTCTCGTGATGGCGTCCGGCCCAGGCCGCCACTTCTTCCAGGCCGGGGAGCGCGTCGACCACCATCTGCGAGTACCCCGGGTGGCGGCGCATGATCAGCATCTCCGTGACCGACAGGATGTCGGGCTTGGCAAGGATGTACGCGGGCACGCCGAGAAGACCGACGTCGCGCAGAAGCGCTCCCAGACGCACCAGTTCCGCCCTGCCCTTGCTGTAGCCCATGGCGATGGCCAGGCGTTCGGCCCACTCAGCGGCCTGCCGCGAGTGCACCGCTGCTATGCCGCGCTTGATGTCGGCCATGTCGGCGAAGACCTCAGCGTACTTCACGATGCGCCGCCGGTCCCGCTTCTCGTCGGGGCCTGGACAGAGCCGGGCGAGCGTCTGCGGAAGGCGCTCGTCATAGAGACCGAGCCAGAACTCGTCGGATCGGGCGAGTTCGCGGGCCACCATCACGACCTCCGGGTCAAGGGCGTTGCCGGCGTGCGCCGCCAGTTCCGCCACGAGGTTGCGCCGCGCCGACAGGCCGCTCTTCTCCGACGAGATGATCGACTCCATGACATCAGCCGCGGTCACGATGCGCGCCGCAGGCGGTATCTCGCTTCCGGCCAGCCCTGCGGGGAAGCCCAGGCCGTCCCACCGCTCGTGGTGGCACTCGATGATCCGGACGACGTCGTCCTGGTGCCCCAGCAGGCGCGCCGTCTCGGCGCCCAACTGTGTGTGCTCGTGCAGAGCCTGGACGACGGCGCCCATGTCAGCGAGAGAAAGCTCGATCCCCAGCTCTTCGGGCGACTTCGTGGGAAGAGCGCCAATCAGCGATTCCTCACTCAGGCGCGTGTGGCGGCAGAGGTCCGCGGTGGCCTGGACGGCGCCGAGGTCGTGGTTCAACGCTCCGTGGAAGACGGCGGCCGTCGTCTCCGCCGGCATGCCGAGCTGGCGAGCCAGCGATACCGCGATGTACGTCAGGCGGTAGGTATGGCCGATCTCCTTGCCTTCAGCAAGATCGAGGGCCTGCGCGAACGCCAGACCCAGTTCCAGCGTGGTGAGAGCCGGGAGTCTGTGCGAGCGGAGGCTCTCACGAGAGGGGGCCGTGGACTCTCGAGAGTGGGGTATGTTGCCAGTGACCAAGCGCGTCTCCAGCCGATTCGGAAAGCGGTTTCCGTGTGTAATATCGGCAGGTAGACGGGCCGGTTTCAGACTCAGATTCGGAATGCAGGGGACCGCCCGCTTTCCTACGGGCAGCCCCCTGCGGCCCTACGGGATTGCGCCTCAGCGAGCCCGGCGCAACGTGGCGCCAACCCCGGCGAGAGTCACCAGCACCGCCGCGATGGCACCTGCGACGGCCCACCAGTAGCTGCTCCCAGAGCTTCCACCGGTACCGGTAGCGGGCGGCTGGATGCCGGCGCCTGGTCCGCCGCCCGGCGCAGTCGTCGCCGTCGGCGGGACTGCCGTGGGCGGCTCTGGCGTCGCCGTGTCGGGCACAGCGGTCTCGGTCGGCTCGACCGTATCGGTGACCTCAGGCGTCGCGGTTCGAGGTCTGATGGTCTCCGTGGCCGTGGCCGTCGGCGTGTCTGTGACGGTCTGGGCGTACACCGGTTTCGATTCGCCCCGCAGAGCGAGCATGAGGAGCATCGAGACGGCGGCTACGGCCAAAGCGCCTGCAAGCCACAAGCGGTTTCGGCTGATCCACGCGACCAGTGACATGGTTCCCTCCCTCTTCGCTGACTACGGCGGGATGTCAGCGCCCCGCCTCTTCCTGCGGTGATTCCGTGACTGACGACATGGTGCACCAGTTGTCGCCCATTGGCAAGACCCAGCGAGGCAATGGGCGATATGCCAGGGCCGCCCCATCGGCAAGGACGGGGCGGCCTTCAAGGCGCATCTCGACCTGGCCCAGCTATCGGATCCGACGAGCCGCCATGCCCGCGCCGCCAAGCACAAGCAGCGCAGCGGCAATCCCGCCGGCGACGGCCCACCAGTAGCTGCTCCCGGAGCTTCCGCTGGTACCGGTCGCGGGCGGCTGGATTCCCGCGCCAGGCGCGCCGCCCGGAGCGGTCGTCGCCGTTGGCGGAACTGGAGTCGGCGGTTCTGGTGTCGCTGTGTCCGGAACGGGTGTTTCCGTGGGTTCCACGGTGTCAGTGGCCTTCGGCGTGGC